>PWHA01000158.1 GCA_003554685.1 Halanaerobiaceae bacterium | reverse complement strand
TTCCGGCCAGCAGGTACAGCAGTGCCATCCTGATGGCCACACCATTAGTTACCTGTTCGGTAATTACCGCCCGCTCACCATCAGCCACACTGGATTCTATTTCCACGCCCCGGTTCATGGGGCCAGGATGCATCACCAGCGCTTCATCCTTAAGGCGGAGCTGTCTGGCTTCGTTTATACCAAAAAGAAAGCGGTATTCCCGGAGTGAGGGAAAGAGACCGCTTTCCTGGCGCTCCAGCTGAATCCGCAAAATATTAACTGCATCGACATCTTCAAGGGCTTCATCTATTTTGGTAAAAGTTTTGACGCCGGTCTCCTCAAGCTGCCTGGGAAGCAGGGTGCTGGGTCCGCAGACCCGGACCTCGGCTCCCAGATTGAGCAGACCCCAGATGTTGGAACGGGCTACCCGGGAATGGGCAATATCCCGGACAATCAGTATTTTTTTGCCCTCGAGCTCACCCAGTTTTTCCCAGATGGTGAAAATATCCAGCAGTCCCTGGGTGGGATGAGCGTGAGCCCCGTCTCCAGCATTAAGTACAGCCGCTTTGAGATTGCTGGCCAGATAGCGGGCCGCTCCAGGATGGCTGTGGCGGACGACCACGATATCGGCACCCATCACCTCCATGGTTCGGGCCGTATCCAGCAGAGTCTCGCCTTTTACTACACTGCTAGAAGACTTGGAAATACTCATCACATCAGCACTGAGCCTTTTGGCCGCCAGATCAAAGGAAGATTTGGTCCTGGTACTGGGTTCAAAGAAAAGGTTAACGACAGTCTTGCCTCTGAGAGTTGGAACCTTCTTGATGGAGCGAGTGAAAATGTCCTTCATGGAACGGGCTGTCTGTAAAATCTCCATTATGTCCTCGCCTGGCACATCATAAAGTCCGAGAAAATCTTTGCGCTGTTTCAGCATGCAGCCACCTCCATTAGAATTTTTGATAAATAGAATTTTGGCAAATAAAAAAGCCCTCCCGCCAGCAAGGCAGGAAGGCATGATATACTCTTCCCCGGGAAATGTTTTAAAAATTTCCCGGTAAAATAAGCATATATTCCTTTTCTGGCCTCACCGGACCAGTTTAAAAGGTGAAATATTATAAACAAATTTTGAGCTAATTAACTATATCAAATTTGCCGGGAAAAGTCAATGAGAATTTGTCTGGTTATTGTACCCCATTGCTTTAGACATTTTGATGGAATATTCTTTGACCAGGCTGCTGAATTCCTCGACTTTAGCCCTGGTGATTCTAATTGCCGGGCCAGAAATACTGAAGGCAGCAGCTATCTTTCCCCGGTGATCAAAAACAGGTCCGGCAATACAGCGAATGCCCTCTTCATTTTCTTCATCATCGACGGCGTAGCCCTGTTCTCTTACTTTTTCAAGATGAACTTTTAAATTATCAGGATCAGTAATTGTATTGGAAGCCTGACGGGGCAGTCCCTTCCGGGAGATTATTTCATCAATTTTATCTTCACCGGAATAGGCAAGCAATACTTTGCCTAAACTTGTGCTGTGGGCATATATTCTTTTACCTACTTTTGAATACATCCGAATGGTCTTTGGACTTTCAACTTTTTCAATATATATAACTTCACCATCATCCAGTATTCCCAGATGAACTGTCTCTCCAGTTAACCCCATTAACTCTTCCAGATAAGGTTTGACTGCTTCCCGCAGATCCAGGTCACCTATAACCTGGCTGCCCAGTTCAAAAAGTTTGATCCCGGTGGTATATTTTTCATTATGAGAGTTCTGGGAGATATAACCTCGATATTCCAGGGTTGCTAGAATGCGATATACCGTACTCTTGTTCAAATCAGTCTCTCTGCTGATTTCAGTTACGCCTAAAGGCTTATTGTTTTTTGCTACCAGTTCTAAAATCTTTAGTGCTTTATCCAGAGATTTTACTAATTGATTGGGCTTTTTGCTCATATTCTCAACTCCCTAAAAATTGGATATACCTTTAGGCTTTAGTAAAATTTTATTTTCTTTCTTTGATGATATATTCTTTAATGATAATAAATCACCAGAAACATTATAATAAATTAAAGGAAGAATATCAAAAAATTTTCTATAAAAAATCAGCTCAAAGTAAATTCAAAGATGATATTAAATATTTTTATTAATAAATATTGAAATTGTTATTTTTATCTTTTAACCCGGCCTGAACCTGGACCTCCAGCCACTTCTTCAACCTCTGAGAGGGTCATATGGTTAAAGTCTCCCGGGATGGATTGTTTTAAGGCTGAGGCTGCTGCCCCAAATTCAGCAGTCTCCTGAAGAGATTTACCTGTGAGCTGAGAATATATTAGAGCCCCCGCAAAAGAATCGCCGCCTCCAACTCTATCCACAATATAAACCCTGTATTTCTCTGATTGAACAAATTTCTTACCATCAAAAAGCACCACCAACCAGCCATTGACCGAAGCATTGTAACTTTCTCTGAGATGGCTCCCCACCAGCTCACAGTCAAATTTATCAATTAACTGCTGAGCTACGTCTCTGTAACCTTCAATATTTAACTCACCCTTTTCAATATCTGAGCCACTTTTTATATTAAACGTCATTTCAGCATCCTCTTCATTGGCAATACAAACATCAACATATTGCATTACCTCTGACATCACCTGATTGGCCTTTTCCCGGCTCCAGAGTTTGGCACGATAATTAAGGTCACAACTAACTTTAACCCCGTGTTCACTGGCTTTTTTAACTGCTTCGATAGTTATATCGGCCATATTATCGCTTAAAGCAGGGGTAATCCCGGTAACATGAAACCAGTCAGCATCTGCAAAAATTTCATTCCAGTTAAAATCCGAAGAGTTGGCTTCAGCAATAGCTGAATGAGCCCGGTCATAGATCACATTGGATGAACGCTGGCTTGCTCCAGTTTCACAGAAATACTTGCCCAGTCTTTTCCCTCCCCGGGCTATAAAATCTGTTTTAACTCCGAAACGTCTGACCTCGTTTAAGGCAGCCTGGCACAGGGGGTTTTTCGGAAGTTTAGTAACAAAATAGCTGTCCAGACCATAATTTGCTGTAGATATAGCTACATTTGCCTCTCCTCCCCCGTAAATAATGTTAAATTTATCAGCCTGAATGAATCTTTT
>PWHA01000262.1 GCA_003554685.1 Halanaerobiaceae bacterium | reverse complement strand
CAAAAAGAGAGGTGAGGAGAAAATTATGCGGCAGGTTGATGTCTCGACCATCAGAGATGAGGTGGCCCGTCTCAGTCAGGAGACCAACTATTACCTGGATGAAGAGATTTTAGCTGCCTTTAAGGAGGGCAGAGAAAAGGATGAATCCCCGGCTGCCCGGGCGGTATTTGAGCAGCTTATAGAAAATGCCAGGATTGCTGCCGAGGAGCAGGTTCCCATGTGCCAGGATACCGGTACGGCGGTAGTTTTTGTGGAACTGGGCCAGGAGGTTGAACTGGTCGGAGGTTACCTTGAGGACGCTATCAATGAAGGTGTCAGCCGGGGCTATACCGAGGGCTATCTGCGCAAGTCAATAGTTGAGGGCCCGGCTGATAAAAGGAAAAACACCGGAGATAATACCCCGGCAGTGATTCATACCAGGATAGTTCCCGGCGATCAGGTTAAGATCACCCTGGCTCCCAAGGGCGGAGGCAGTGAAAACATGAGCAAAATCCAGATGATGAAACCGGCTGACGGCCGGGAAGGAATTAAAGATTTTGTGGTTGAAACTGTGGTCAAGGCCGGACCAAATCCCTGTCCGCCGGTGATTGTGGGGGTTGGAATCGGGGGCAATTTTGAAAAGGCGGCTTTGCTGGCCAAGGAGGCCCTGCTGGAGCCCATCAATGATGAAGAGAAGGACAGCGAGATGCCGGAACTGGAGTCAGAAATTCTGGAGGAAATTAATAAAAGCGGAGTGGGGCCTCAGGGTTTTGGCGGCCGGACTACAGCTCTGGGAGTTAACATCAAGACCTATCCCTGTCATATAGCTTCTCTGCCGGTGGCAGTCAATATTAACTGTCATGCCGCCCGGCATCAGTCAGTAATTTTATAGGAAGGGGGAAAACCAGATGACTAAAAAGATTTCCACACCTCTCGATGAGAAAACGGTAGCGGAACTTAAGGCCGGGGATAAGGTTCTTTTGTCCGGCACAGTTTATACAGCCCGGGATGCAGCTCATGAGAGGCTGATCAAATTGCTGGAATCAGGTGAAGAACTGCCCATAGAGATAGAGGGAGCCGTTATTTATTATGTGGGACCGGCACCGGCCAAACCGGGATATGTGATTGGACCGGCCGGACCCACCACCAGCTACCGGATGGATCCCTATACCCCTCAATTGCTGGAGTCCGGCCTCAAGGGAATGATAGGTAAGGGCTCGCGCTCCCGGGAGGTCAGGGATCTTTTGAAAGATCATAAAGCTGTTTATTTTGGGGCTGTAGGGGGAGCAGCAGCTTTAATATCTTCTTCGATCAAGGAATCGGAAGTGGTAGCCTATGAAGATCTGGGGACCGAGGCAATTCGCAGGCTGAAGGTGGAAGACTTTCCCCTGATGGTGGTTAATGATATTTATGGAGATGATCTTTACGAACAGGGTGTGGAAAAATACAAAATTAAACAGGAGGTTTAATTGATGAGTGATAAAAAGCTAAGCAAAGAGGAACTTTTGGCCAAAGCTGAAAAGCCCGCTCAGGACGCCCTGAAGATGCATCCTTTTTATAAGGGCAAGCTGGGAGTCAGTCTGAAATCTCCGGTGAGAAGTTACGATGATTTTGCCATCTGGTACACACCGGGAGTGGCAGCCTCCTGCAAAAAAATTCACGAAAATCCGGCCGAGGTCTATAATCACACCAATAAGGGAAATTTTGTTGCTGTCATTTCCAATGGAACCAGGGTGCTGGGCCTGGGGGATATCGGTCCTGAAGCCTCAATGCCGGTAATGGAGGGTAAGGCGCTGCTCTTTAAATATCTGGGGGGAGTTGATGCCTTTCCCGTCTGCCTTAAGACCAAAGATCCCGATGAATTTATCAATATTGTGAGAAACATGCAGCCCTCCTTCGGGGGAATCAACCTGGAAGATATCTCGAATCCGGAATGTTTTTATATCCTGGACAGGCTGAGGGAAGAATGCGATATTCCGGTCTTTCATGATGATCAGCAGGGCACAGCCTGTGTTACTCTGGCCGGGCTTATCAACGCCTTTAAGCTGGTCAACAAGGATATCAAGGACTCCCGGATCACCCTGATCGGGGCTGGAGCTGCCAATGTCGCCAGCATCCGGCTGCTGCTGGCCTACGGTGTGCCGGCAGGAAATATTATTGTCTGTGACAGCCGGGGGATTCTCCATGAGGATAGAACAGATATACCTGAAGAGAAGAAGGACAAATTGAGGCTCTGTGAAATTACCAACAGGGAGAATAGAACCGGAGGAATTGCGGAAGCCCTACAGGGAGCCGATGCCGTGGTTGGTCTTTCTGCTCCAGGTCCCGATGTCATCAAAAAGGAATGGATTGCCGGTATGGCAGAGGACGCCATCGTTTTTGCCTGCGCAAATCCCATCCCCGAAATCTGGCCCTGGGATGCCGAGGAAGCAGGGGCAGCAGTGGTGGCTACTGGCAGGTCTGATTTCCCCAACCAGGTTAATAATTCTCTGGGCTTTCCAGCCATTTTCCGGGGAGTGCTGGAAGTAAACGCCAGCAGCATCTCCGATGAGATGTGTATTGCTGCCGCTGAAGAACTGGCTAACTTTGCCGCAGAGGGTGGGCTTGAACCGGATAAGATTCTTCCCACCATGAGTGAAAGTGAAGTATACTACCGGGTGGCAACAGCTACAGCGATGCAGGCCATTAAGGAGGGCCTGGCCCGGGAAGAAAAATCTGAAGAGGAGATTTACAATAATTCCAGAAAAATTATCCAGCAGGCTCAAAAGCAGACAGAGGTTCTGATGGAAGAGGGAATCATTCCTCCCTATGAGGAGTAGGATTCAAGCAGGAATTTTCCAGTCAATTTGAGAGCAAAGCCAGAAGTATTATGATATTGGATAGTTTGCTGTTAGAAAATTATTTTTGGCAGTTGGTTGAATTTTATTTTTAAACACTGAGTGAAAAAATAATGGAAGCAGGGAATTTAAGCAAAATATAAGAGCAAGTAAAAGCCCTCACATTTTTTCTGTGAGGGCTTTATAAGTTATAAGTTAGTTTTCTTATCGGTTCAGCTTATCTGTTTTTGTCTGTTTTGGCCTTGAAGATCTAAAGTAATATTTTTCTATCTGTTTTTGGGATCGAAGAACCAGGTGGACTTGGTTTGAATATTATCAACGGGAGATTTTCCCGAGGTTAACTGATCTCTATTATTTCTAACATAACCTCTAACATAACTTCTATAGTTCTACAATTTCAACCCGTCTGTTTCTGGCCCGGCCTTCTTCGGTTGTGTTGCTCATTACCGGTGAAGCGGGGCCTACCCCGACGGGAATTAACTGCTCCTGAGTGATGCCATATACATTAATAAGCTCCGCAACTACAGCTTCTGCCCGGGCCTCGGATAGCCTTAAATTCATGTCATAGCCACCCATGCTGTCTGTATGTCCCACCACCAGATATCTTTGGGAGGGATTGTCTTTAAGAAAATCAGCGATGGTGATCAAAGCCTCTGCTGATTCTGCCTTTACCCTGGATTCACCGGTATCGAAGAGAATATTATAGATGGCTATCCGTCCCTGGACAGCCAGGCCCTGGTGCAAAGCTTCCATGGTAACCATGTCCATTTCCATAGCTTCAAGCTCCAGGGTGATTACCTCATAATAGGTATTATCGCTCTGATTGGCCGCCCAGTGCCCTCTTCCTGAAGCAACGATCACATAACTATCTCTTTCTCCTGTCCTGACTTTGCCGACCAGATATTCACTCATTTCTCCGGGGAAATGAGTATAGGAAAAGACATGGGTTGCCAGCCCCCGGTCCTGCCGGTTTACCTTAAAATAGTCGGAAAGATTCTTCTCATCAATTTCTAGAGATTGAGGCTCTCTGGTGCTGAAGATAATCTGCCCCTCGATATTTTCAATGGCACTCTCGAAGTTTCTGATAATCTCATAGGGAGAACGTCCTTCAGGAGCCTGGCACCAGAGGCGGCGGAGATTCCCTTCCTGTAAGATTACCGAAGTTTCATTTAAGATAACAGGAATTTCTTCAAAACCGAAGAGATCATCATAGATAATTTCACTGCCCTCATAGATAGGTATAATATCATCTTCACCCCTGGCAGATACAGTTAAGGAAAAAGCTGTTAGGGACAGGCCGATAATCAGCAGCAAGATCAATAATTTTTTTGAATTCTTCATGATAGTCCTCCTTCAATTAAGTTTGATATTTGATTTTTTTCCGGACTGGTGTTTTGATTTCTGGATTGAAGATTGTTTTTCTTTATTGCTTTCTTTAATGAGATGATATTAATAATATTAACCTTTAGGGGGTTTTTGTCCTGCATAATAATATTAATTTTGCTAAAATTAATATTATTTTATCAGGTTACAATTATGTTTGTCGATTTGGATCAGTTTAAGGAGATTAATGATAATTTCGGCCATCAAGCAGGTGATGAAGTACTGCAAAAAATCAGCTCTATTTTAAAAAATAATATTAGAAATGTTGATAGATGTGGTCGCTGGGGTGGAGAAGAATTTTTGATAGTTTGTCCTAATACAGATAATAAGTCTGGAATAAAGCTTGCCGAACGTTTGCGAAAAATTATCGCAGAGGCTTCTTTGGACCCAGCTAATAAAGTAACGGATAGTTTTGGGATTGCTACTTATTCTGGCGGGGAAAAATTAGACAGGGTAATTGAAAGGGCTGATAAATAACTCTATGAAGCGAAAGAAAATGGTCGGAATAAAGTTGTGCCAACAATGTAAAAAGAGCGAAAAATATTTGGTGATTTGAAGGGGTTTAGTCTTTGATTTGAAAAAGTTTAGCTTTCGTTTTTTTAACACTACAAAGATATATAAAGGAATGTATAAAGACAGCAATACGGATATCTTATCTAAAAGATATGGATAAATATAAAAGTTTTGGCAAGTTATCAAGTTATAAAGAAACAATTAAAGTGACCTGTATTAATTGTTGCTATTATGTAAAATATAATGTATAATAATTATAGGTATATTCATATAATATTACTGAATTATTTCATATAATATTATGCAGAATAATTTGTACAGCATATTTTGCCTGGAGGTGGTAAAATGGTTACTTTAAAAATTGATCGTAGTAATATGGTATCCTCATCTGAATTTGTGAGAAACTTTAGTGCTATGTTAGATAAAGCGAAGGAGGCCCCTCTATTTATTATGAGGAATAATGATATCGAAGGAATAATGATGGATATTGAAGAGTATGAAATGTTATTAGAAAAAATTGAGTATCTGGAGAATAAGCTGGAGGATGCCTTTATTGAAGAAGTTATTGCTGAAAGAAAAGAAAATTTTGATATCAGGGATAGTATAGAAGAAGAGGAGATTATGGATCTGCTGGAGGAGTAAGACTGGATGAGTAAGATCTGTGGTTATGTCAGGAGCTGTTTAGGGGGCCTTATAAATGGAACTGGTTTTTCATCCAGAGGTAAAAGATGATATTTCATCCTTAGATGGGAGCCCTAAAAATCGTTTAAAAAAGATATTGAAAAAGATAAAAAACGCACCAGAGCTGGGCAAGCCTCTGGGGAATAAGGGTAATATTGATTTATCCGGTTGTTTGAAAATATATTTTTACAAAAAGAAGTATAGGGTAGTATATGAGATATTAGAAGATGATAAAGTGCTTGTATGGTCTATCGGGAAAAGAGAAGATGAAATTGTTTATATTTTTGCTTATAAAAGGATACTAGAGAGAGGAAGGTAATGCTTTCTCTCTTTTTTATATGCAGATTTTTATGCAGATGAAAACATTTAAATTGTAATGCCTTGAAGCTGCTATAGCTATCGGCTGGCAGCAAGGTTTTGGTTTCGCCAAGCTGAACAAAATTGATTCACCGAGCACCAGGCGCCGGGCGCAGCGCAGTCGCGCTGGAGTTGAACAATTTCCTAAACTGCAAACCTGCTAAACCTTAAAATCTACGAAACCTTATAGGAAATGTCATGTGTTGGACATTAATTTTATAAGAGCCAAGAAGAGGAACAGGCTGATAAATAATTTTGAGCAAAACAGGAAGTTATTGATGATAGGTGCCGGGTTTTCTCCAGTCTCCAGGGAACCACCTTTATTTTAGTACTTGGAGCTTTTTTATTTGCTTTATGAAATTTAACCAGATTATCCTTCTCTTTGATTTATTTTAAAACCTAATTATGATATAGTAAAATTGTCAATTTGGTTAATTTAGAATTGAGCAGACAGCTAATGATAAGGCTACTATTTTTATTTGTCGAAAAATCGGGGGGAACCCGGTACCACCATTTTCAGGGGAGATTAAAATGACTGATAATAACTCCGGATTTATAAACAGGAAAACCTTAAACAAAATCAGCAGGGAGCTCCAGATTGATCAGGAAGGCCTGAAAGTTTTCTGCCAGCAGCACAGGGTACTGACATTGTATCTTTTTGGGTCCTATTTAAGGGGAAGGACAGATAAATTTAGCGACCTTGATCTGGGAGTGTTGTTTTTTCCTGAAGCGGCGGAAGACAATACCAGAGTTAATTATCAGATGAATTTTCAGGAATCTTTAAAGCAGTTTTTTGCCTGCAGAAAACAGGGAAATCAAAACAGGAAATTTGAGCTCGATCTGGTTTTTATGCAGCGCTCAGGGATTATGATAAATTTTCGGATAGTAACCTCCGGTGAAGTTCTTTATTCAGCCGATGAGGAGCAGAGGAAAAAGTTTGAAGACTATGCTATCTGCAGGGGGCTTGATTTTAAATTTGAAAAAAAGCTTTATGATCGGGAGTTGAGAGAAGAAATATTAGCAGATAGAAATAATTTAAGAGGGAGAAATAAAAAATGGTAGACCAGGATGTAATTATGGAAAGGATCAGTATTATAAAAAGCTCTCTGAAAAGATTGCGAGAGCTGTCTAGGTTATCAGAAGAAGAATTTAAAAGGGAGCGCGATAATTTTGCTGTGGCAGAACATCACCTGCGGCGTTCTTTGGAGTCTGTACTGGATATAGGGCGACATATATGTTCCAGTGAGGATTATGGATATCCTGAAGATTACTCTGAAATAATTGAAATTCTGGGGCAGCATAATGTACTGGATGAAGAGTTTGCCAGTTCTATAAAAGGTATGGCAGGCTATAGAAACAGGCTGGTACATATGTATAATATGGTTTCTCAGGAAGAAATGCTGGAGATTTTGCATACCAGATTGGATGATTTTGATATATTTATTGAAGAAATAATGGAGTTTATTTAAGTAGAATAAGTTATAACCAAATTTCAAATGTTAGGATTATGTTAGGATTTGCCCTAAAAAAACGAAAAATCTGCCCGTTCGGGCAGCAGAAAAAAGCCTTATAATCCTTGATATGTCAATGGCGGAGGGAGGGGGATTTGAACCCCCACACCTTTCGGCTTCACCGGATTTCAAGTCCGGCCCCTTACCAGATTCGGACATCCCTCCCTGTATCCCTCTGACGGTATAAATTTTACTATAATATCACCTGCCTGTCAAGACAGTCTGCCGGTTTTGCAGGTCTTTTTTTATTTATGCAGAATTCTAATAGTAGATAATTTATCAGGTGTGCAGTATTGCAGTTTTTATCACAAGACAGACAGATAAAGGAGGTAAGAACATGCAGTATTATCGGAAACTTGTAGGTGAAAGAATATATCTTTCACCACTGAGCTTTGAAGATGCCGAAAAATTTACCGAATGGATTAATGATCTGGAAGCTTCTCTTAATCTGGGTAATGCCCATCAGATTGTTAATCTTCAGGATCAAAAAAAGTTTCTGGAAGATCTGAATGAAAAGGGCCATCATTTTGCTATTGTGGAAAAATCTCTGGATGAACTGATGGGGAGCTGCGGTCTGATGGATGCTGACCAAATCCATTCCACTGCTGAGCTGGGTATTTTCATTGGGAATAAGAAGTACTGGGATAAGGGTTACGGCAAAGAAGCGGTTAATCTGGTGCTGGATTTTGGTTTTAATATTCTTAACCTCCGCAACATTATGCTGTCAGTCTATCAATATAATTCCAGAGCCATCAAGTGTTACGAAAAAGCCGGCTTTAAAGAAATCGGCCGGCGACGTAAGGCCCGGCAGGTTGGTGGCAGGTTTTATGATGAAATATTTATGGATATCCTGGCCGGGGAATTTAGTGAAAGTTATATCCTGGATAAGCTGAATTTATCCAGCGAATAGCAGAAATTTATCAGGTGAATAGCAAAAATGAAGGAGCGCATCCTGGCTATGGAATATCAGGAGCAGAATCCGTTACAGAAAGCATACAAGGAAGCATACGAGAGAGATAAAAGATACTCCATTCTGGATGGCATGTTCAGCCACGTAATGCTCACAGTATTTGGGGGAGCTTATCTGACCGGTTTTGGTCTGGCTCTGGGCATGGAAGAGTATCAGATTGGTCTGCTGGTTGCCCTGCCAGCTCTGGCCAATCTGGTCCAGCTGCTGGGCCCGCTGTATATTAACCGCATGGGGGGAGAGAAGCAGGCCTGTCTGCTGGGAACCGGTTTGTTCCGCCTGAACTGGCTCATTATCGCCTTCCTGCCAGTGCTTTTCTATCTGGGAGTTAGCCAGTCAGCTGTTATTATAATTTTTTTAGTGCTGCTGGCCCTTTCCGGGGTCTTTGCAGCTCTCAGCAATGTTTCCTGGATGGGCTGGATCAGCAGCCTGATTATAAGAGCTGAACGGGGGCGCTTTTTTGGTCGCCGCAATATGTATACCGGGATTTCGGCCATGGTTTCGGGTCTGCTGGCCGGTCTTATCATTGATAACTGGGGAGCTTTCTTTCCCGGTCGGGAGATCTGGGGATTTTCTCTGGCTTTTCTGTTGGCCCTGGTCTGCGGTGTGGTTTCCTGGTTTTTTTTGAGAAAAATCAGTTCCGGGATTGCAGAGGGAGGTTCACTGGGAAAACCAGTCGAACTGGATTTTCTGGAAAGTTTAAAGCTGCCCCTTCAGGATCAAAATTTTCGCTATCTGGTAACCTTCAGCATGGCCTGGGCCTTTGCGGTGGGGCTCTCTGCCCCCTTTTTCAGTGTTTATATGATTGTTGATCTTTCCATTCCCTTTACAGTGATCTCCCTGCTGGCCCTGGTAAGTGGAGCAACCAATATTATCGGGATGAAGTACTGGGGTCAGTTTGTGGATAGGATCTGCAGCAAGAGCCTGCTCTATTATACTTCGCTGGGAGCTGCCGGGCTGCCGCTCATCTGGATAATGGCCGGACCTCAGAACTATAATGTTCTCTGGGGAATCAACTTTTTCTCCGGCCTGATCTGGTCCGGGCTGGGCCTGGCAACCTCACTGCTGTTAATGCAGCTGGCCCGGGAAGAATATAAAGTTGCGTATTACGGCCTCTTTGCCGCAGCAACCGGTCTGGCAGCAGCAGTGGCTCCTGTTGCCGGCGGAGTGCTGGCCGGACTGACTTCCGGGGCTACCCTTCAGCTGAATTTTATCTATTTGGAGGGGCTGCAATTTATCTTTATCCTGACCTCTGTCCTGAGGGTTTTTTCCCTGAGTCTGCTGATCCGGGTAAAACTGGAGGAACAGCTCAGCCTCCAGGAGCTTGTAACCAGGGGGATGGGGGATTTTTATCCCCTGCAGCGGGCCAGACACCTGACGGTGATGGGTGTGCAATCGGTAGAGAACCTAAACTTGACGGTCAGCAGAGGTTTGCTGTACTGGGAATCTCAGCTGGAGGATTTTTTAATTAAGAGCCGAAGGATCTGGGAAAATACCGGAAACAGAGCTGAAGAACTGGATAACAGGCTGGAAGATATGGTCAGCCGGACTGAAGAAAAGGAAAGCTGGCTGCTGGAAAAAATAGCTGCCATCTTCCAATGGCTGGATCAGCTGGGCGAAAATGATGAGCAGCAATGATTGAATGACTGGCGGTAATGTCAAAAGGTCTATGAAAAAAGGGTTGAGAATGGGAGGTGAGAATATGCTGGCAGAACTTTATCAGGAACTGCTGGAGTATCTATTAGTTTTTCTGGAATATCTGCCAACCCTGATAACCGGTCTGGGGGTTTTTCTGGCAGGCTGGCTGACAGCCCTGCTGGTAAGAAAGATTGTGAGAATGCTGGTCAGGATGGCAGGGGTGGATGTGGCTATTTACCGGATCTGGTACGGCAAGCTCAGCGAGCAGGAGCGCCGGACCCGGGAGAAGAGCTGGAGTCCCTCTCTGCTGATAGCCCAGGGGATTTACTGGTTGATTATTATCACCACTTTGATGCTGGCTGCCAATGTGCTGGGCCTGACAGCAGCAGCCAATCTGCTGGAAAGCTTTATCTCCTATATCCCTGAGATTTTAATAGCAATTATAATTCTTTCTCTTGGTACCTTTATTGCTCGCCGGGCCGCCCGGCTCAGTGAAAACTTCGCTATATCTCTGGGGGTGAAGTATGGCAGAGAGATCGGACTGATTGTTAAATTCTTTATAATATTTATTACCCTGCTGTCAGTTTTTGATTACTTAAATCTTTTCAGTTTTATCTCACTGGCCGGTTTCACCATTATAGCAGGAGCCATAACAGTTTCCCTCTTTATAATTCTGCTGTTCTGCGGCCGGAGAATTATTGCCTCCTATCTTTCTCACCACAGCCTGAAAACCTATCTCCGCCGGGGAATGTTGATTGAATTTGAAGATATTTCCGGCAGGGTCCGGGAGATCAGAAATTTTGTTACGGTAATTGAAAGCGGAGAGGATACTATTTATTATCCCAACCAGCTTCTCCTGGAAAAAAATATCCGCCAGCTCAAATACGAAAGGGAAGAGGAAAATACTGAGTAAATTGATGTAATAATTTAACATCTCTGGCCTATTATTTGACAAAGCAGGGTCTATCAAGTACTATATTAATGAATGTATTCAATAGAGTAATGAATATCAATAAGGTTTTTGTGATGAATTTAAGATGCAATAAAAAGAAGATATATTAATAAAAGTTTGCTTATTAATAAAAGTTTGCTTTCTGCAATGATCAGGAGGATTAAAGAGATATGAAAATAGGTATACCCAGATCACTGCTGTTTTTTTATTATTACCCCTTCTGGGAGGAACTGTTTAAAGAACTGGGGATTGAAGTGGTCGTTTCTGATAAAAACAATGAAAGAATAATGAATAAAGGTGTTAAATATTCCATTTCTGAAATCTGTGTTCCCATGAAGGTATATGTGGGCCAGGTGCTGGATCTGGTGGAACAGGGAGCTGATCTGGTTTATGTACCCCGGGTGGTTAATATCCAGAAAAACGTAACCCTCTGCCCCAAGTTTCTGGGGCTGCCAGACATGATCAAATATTCCCTGGAGGGCATGGAAAATAAAGTTTTAACCCATAAAATTGAACAGGAAAGTGATGATATTTCGGACTGGAAGGATTACCAGATTTTCCTGGAAGTTTTTGATATCAACAAAAAGGATCTTAAAAGAGCCCTGAAAAAGGCCAGTCAGAAATGGCAGGAGTATCGAGTCATGCACCGCAAGGGCTTTACCAGCGATCAGCTGCTGGAGGATACCAAGCGCACTCCCGATACCGGTGATCTCACTATTGGAGTGCTGGGTTATGTTTATAACATTTATGATAAATTTGTTAATATGGATCTGCTGGGCAAGCTGAGGGAGATGAATGTCAACATTGTTACCTTTGAAATGATTGACGATGAAGTAATTAAGCGGGAGGTTGATCAGTTTGCACCACGGAAAAAGTTGTTCTGGGAGTTCAGCAATAAATTGCTGGGTGCCGGCTATCACTTTCTCAAATCAGATGAAATAGACGGAGTTATTCATGTCACTGCCTTTGGCTGCGGCCCGGATTCAGTTCTGGGCCCCTTTCTTGATATTGATTCCGATAAATATGATACTCCTTTCATGACCCTGAGAATAGACGAGCAGACCGGAGAAAGCCATCTTTTAACGAGAGTGGAAGCCTTTGTTGATCTGCTGAGGCTGCAAAAAACCAAAGAAGCAAGGAAGTGTTAGAGGAAATGAAGGTAAGCTTTCCCTACATGGATACCCCGGTTCTTTATTATAAATTGCTGGATCTGCTGGGGCATGATATAATTATTCCACCAAGGCCCACCCAGCACACCATAAATTTAGGGGTAAAATATGCTCCGGAATTTGCCTGTTTCCCCCTGAAAGTTTTGATGGGAACCTATCTGGAGGTTGAGGAGATGGGCGCCGATACGATTGTGACCAGCGGTGGTCATGGACCCTGCCGTGCCGGGTATTATGGCAAACTGCACCAGAAAATTCTTGATAATGCCGGACTGGATCTCGATATCATAGTTTTTGATGCTCCCAAGGACTGGCGTCCCTTTTTGAAAAATTTAAAGAAAATCAAGCTTGATAACTCCTGGTTGAAGGTGATGAGCGTTATCAAAACTGCCTATGCCCTGGCTCATTCCATGGACAGGATTGAAAAACTGATCCATAAGAACCGGGCTCATGCCTTGGATTCCCGGAAAGTTTCCGATGCCTGGGAAGAAATACAGCAGAAATATATGGAGATAGAAAATCGTCAGGATATTGCCGGGGTTGAAAAATGGGCCCGGGAAAAACTGGCCGGACTGGAATATGATTTTCCTAAGCCGGATCAGAGAATCAAGATCGGTATCATCGGAGAAATCTATGTGGTGATGGAAGGTTCCACCAATAATGACATAGAGGAGATGCTCAATGAGCTGGGCTGCGAGGTGGAGCGCTCCCATTATATTTCGGAATATATCGACAGCCACCTGGTGCCCTGGAAGTGGAAAGAATATCAACATATTTTAGATAAGGCCGATAATTATCTGGAGATTATGATCGGGGGTCATGCCAAACGCTCGATTGGCCACATAGTGGATTATAAGGAAAGAGGTTTTGATGGTGTAATACATCTCAAGCCCTTCGGCTGCCTGCCAGAACTGGTTTCCCAGAGCCTGCTCGACAGGGTTTCCGAGGACCCGGATATCCCGATTTTATCCCTCTCCATCGATGAGCAGATGGCTAAAGCCAATATGCTGACCCGGGTGGAGGCCTTTCTGGACCTGATAAAACAGAAGAAAGAGGAGGAAATAGCATGAAGGATCTTTATATCGGTGTTGATATTGGTTCGGTAAGTATCAACATCGTAGGTCTTGATGACAGTAAAGATATGCAGTTTAAATTATACAAGCGCAACCCCGGTTCTCCGGTTGAGGTTGTTAAGGAAGGTCTGGCCAGCCTTAACAAAAAGCTGAAGGACCGTTTTAAAATTGCCGGCGTGGGAGTTACCGGCAGCGGGAGACAGCTGATTGGCTATATTCTGGGAGCTGATATCGTTAAAAATGAGATTACCGCTCATGCCACTGCCACCATCGAGCAGGTTCCTGATGTCAGCACCATTTTTGAGATTGGCGGTCAGGACTCCAAATTAATTATTATTAATAATGAGATTGTTACTGATTTTGCTATGAATACCGTCTGTGCTGCCGGCACCGGGTCCTTTCTGGATCATCAGGCCGAGCGGCTGGGGGGAGAGATCGAGGAATTTGGCGATCTGGCTCTCCAGGCCACCAAGGATGTTAGAATTGCAGGGCGCTGTACGGTTTTCGCTGAATCGGACATGATCTCCAAGCAGCAGTACGGTTTTACCAAGCCTGAAATTATTAAGGGATTATGTGAGGCTCTGGTGAGGAATTATTTTAATAACCTCGTTCGGGGTAAAGAACTTCATCCCCGTTTTGTTTTCCAGGGTGGGGTGGCAGCCAATTCCGGGATTAAGGCCGCTATTGAGAAGGAGATCAATGACGAAGTTATAATCCCTGAT
>PWHA01000178.1 GCA_003554685.1 Halanaerobiaceae bacterium | reverse complement strand
GAGGATAATATATGATTTTTGCTAAAAATGCTTTAGTCGATCATCCCAAACATGGTCGAGGCCGAGTACGTATGGATGACGGCGAAAGCGTTATGGTAAAGTTTGACCACGGTATTGAAGATTGTCTTCCCAACGAATTAACCCCTGTTAAGGAATTAGAGGAAAGCGCAAGATCTCGAATATATGATCCAGGTGTTAACGTGGTCACCAAAATCCTTGGTAATTGCATTACTTCAGTTAATGATGCCTGGGGTGTTTTTTCCCGTTCAAAAATAAACCTGCTTCCACACCAGCTCTGGGTCTGTAAAAAAGTCCTTGAAACCTGGCCCACCAGATGGATGGTGGCTGATGATGTAGGTCTTGGAAAAACTGTCGAAGCAGGTTTGATTTTGACGCCGCTTCTTTCGTCCGGTCGAGTACGCAGACTTTTGATTTTGACGCCGGCAAGCCTTGTAGGGCAATGGCAGGATAGATTGAGAGAAATGTTTGATATTCGTATGTCAATGTATTCCCCCCAGTCGGATACTGATAAATCTGATTATTGGAATACCCATGATAAAGTTATAGCTTCAGCTCACACCCTGCGTAAAGACAGCAATGGCCGATGGGAAAGGCTTTTGGCGTCAAATCCATGGGATATGGTTATGATCGACGAAGCACACCATATGAATGTTGATGAAAATCATGGGAATACTCTTGCCTATGAGCTGGCCCATCGTATGCAGAAAAGAAATCTCATCCAGTCCATGGTCATGTTTACAGGTACACCTCACAGGGGTAAAGATTACGGATTTCTATCACTTCTGAAATTACTAAAGCCGGATGATTTTGATCCCAATGAGCCTCTTGAAGATCAAGTGCAAAAACTAAGAACTGTTATGATCAGAAATAACAAGCATAAAGTCTCTGACATGAAAGGTCAGACCTTGTTTACTCCTGTGAAATCAGTTCAGGAGACTTATTCCTACTCCCCGGAAGAAAGTTACTTCTATGATAAGATGACTCAATTTATCACAGATGGAAAGGCTTACGCAGCTGGGTTTGATCAGCAAAGACAACGAATGGCCATTCTGATACTAATTACTATGCAAAAACTCGCATCCAGCTCAGTTGCGGCAGTCAGCAAAGCTCTTTCGAACCGCCTTAAAAAATTGAAGGACGCAAGCAATAAAATTACAGAGGTTGATAACTATCTGAAAGAAATGAAGCAGCTTCAAGCTGAAGACGAATCCTCTAACTTTGATGAAATATCCAGACTTGAAGAAAAAATATTTGAAAATATTAACAAAACTATAAAAGTCAATCCTGATGAAATCCCAGCTTTGGAAGAGTTACTGCGTGCTGCTGAAAAAATTGACAAAGAGACCAAGATTCAACGCATCATGGATGTAATTGATAAATCGTTTAATAATCGGTCAGTTCTTTTTTTTACAGAATACAAGGCTACTCAAGCCTTGCTTATGAGTGCCTTGATTGAGCGCTATGGAGAAGATTGTGTCGCATTCATTAATGGCGATGGATGTATTGAGGGAGTAAAACATCCCAGTGGAAAAGTTTTGACCTTTAGAGATACACGATTGAATGCAGCCAAAAAATTTAACTTTGGAAAAGTACGTTTTCTGGTGTCAACTGAAGCTGCAGGTGAGGGTGTTGATCTGCAGGAAAGTTGTCATACATTAATTCATGTCGATTTGCCATGGAATCCCATGAGACTTCATCAGCGGGTTGGCCGTTTAAGCAGATATGGACAGAAATATCCAGTGGATGTTGTGAGCCTTAGGAATCCCGATACTGTTGAAAGTAGGATATGGGAGTGTCTGGATTACAAATTAGACCGGATAACCTTGGCTTTTCAGGGAGCCATGGATGATCCTGAGGATATGCGTGATTTGGTAATTGGAATGGCTTCACCTAGAATGTTTGCCACGATTTTTTCTGAAGCTGATGAAAGCATGAAAGGTGATAAGCTCAATACTTGGTTTAACTCCAAAACAGCTACTTTTGGTGGAGAAGATGCAGTATCAGTGGTTAAAAAAATTTTTGGCAATGTAGCCCGCTTTGATTTCGGACAAGTAGCTCACCAGATTCCAAAAGTGGATCTTCCCGATTTGATGCCGTTTTTCAAGGCATTGTTCGCTGTCTTTGCCAAAAGACCCACAATAGTTGATGAGGTTAGACTTTCCTTTAAAACTCCTAAAGAATGGCTTGATGATTTTACCATAGCTGAAAGGTATAATCTTCTTTTTGATCGATCTTCAAAAGGGCTTGAGGATGAAGATCTGGCCGGGGTTGGCCTGAAGGTTGTTGATAGGGCTGTCCAGACTGCTCGTAAGATGACAGATTGTCTGGCAGTCGTAAGCGATATAAAATATCCATTAATTGTTTTTGGTATAAGCGACAAAATTACCGATTCAGATTCCCCCGTGAAAACAACTGTTGCCGGGATGGAACATACGCAGGATGGAATTTGGAATTTATTAAAGGACTGGGAGATAATAAAAAGGTTAAACCCTATTGCAGATAAGCCACGAAGTCAGGCCCTCACAGATTCAAAGATAGTCGATCAGGACATACCAGCTTTAATCAAAGAAGCCAGAGAAAACCTGGAACGTAGAGTCGATGATTTAGAATTGCCTTATCATATACCGGTTATTGAAGGACTCGCATGTCTTGTGCCAGATAATAAATGATGAGTATCATTTGTCGAGAAATATGTATTTAAATACAACAAATTTAATCAAAATAATAAATAGCAAGTCAATATGTCTGGTTAGAAAGTTATCTTTCAAAGGATGAGCCCTCAATGTTTTTAGAAATCCTGGCTTTGGCGGTGATTATGTTTGTGATATATGTGGCTTTTTTTGAAAAGAAATAGGATCTGCATCAGTTTTGTCCGGGTCGGACCCAGCCAACATATCGAAAATATTTGAGAAGAGTTCGTTTTTTGCTTGATTTTGAGTCTTAGAACCGCCATTTTGATATGGAAAAAGTAGTTCTAAGGTTCTATGCTCTAAGGCTGGCTATGCCCGCAACCCAATAAAGAAAAGAGTTTTTTGACAGGATTAACAGGATTAAGAGATTGATTAAGAGAAAAGCATTTTTGTCCTGGCCGGAAGCCAGG
>PWHA01000157.1 GCA_003554685.1 Halanaerobiaceae bacterium | reverse complement strand
GCAGCATTTCATGGTGATAGGCATTGAGAACCTCGGGACGGTTCAAAATAACCTCTGCTAGAGGTTCATCTCGGGTGATGCTAATATATTGATAGCTCATTATCCAGGCCTCCTCCAGCCGGTTAAAGTTTTATCTGTACTTTGCTGTTAAATTCTGTTAATAATCTGAAAACATTCACCGTCGGTTTTTCTGCTGCAATTAGCTCAGCCTCTCTCTACCACGGTTGCCACTCCCTGGCCACCGCCAATACAGAGGGAAGCCAGACCATAACGACTCTTCCGGTGCTTCATTTCATGTAGCAGGGTTACCAGAATCCGGGCTCCGCTGGCACCAATAGGATGTCCTAGAGCGATTGCCCCACCATTAACATTAATAATTTCAGGATCAATATCCAGTTCAGCCAGGACGGCCAGGGACTGGGCTGCAAAGGCTTCATTTAATTCTACCAGATCCAGCTGAGACTGTTCAAGTTCAGCCTTCTTAAGAGCTTTTTTGATCGCCGGAACCGGTCCAATCCCCATAACAGCCGGGTCAACTGCCGCTGAAGCCTGGGCGGCAATTTCGGCCAAGGGTTCCAGCCCCAGATCCTCTGCTCTTTCAGCACTCATAACCAGCAGAGCTGCTGCTCCATCATTAATACCGGAAGCGTTGCCGGCGGTTACCGTACCATTCTTTTTAAAGGCCGAAGGCAGCTTGGCCAGACCTTCAGGAGTAACGCCCTTCCGGTAATACTCATCCTCGGTAAAACTTTCCGGCTCCCTCCGACGCTGAGGAACTTCAACCGGGGTTATTTCTGCTGCAAATTTGTCCTCTTCCCAGGCGGCCTCAGCTTTGTTCTGACTTTTAGCAGCAAATCTGTCCTGTTCTTCCCGGGAAATGTCATATTTTTCAGCCAGATTTTCAGCGGTGATTCCCATATGGTAATCATTAAAAACATCCCAGAGACCATCTTTAACCATGAGATCAATGGTTTTGCCATGGCCCATTTTGCTGCCCCAGCGATTATCGGGCAGATAATAACCGGAATCACTCATGTTTTCCATGCCTCCGGCCACCACTATTTCATTTTCTCCCAGCATGATGCTCTGGGCAGCCAGATTGACTGATTTCAGGCCCGAGCCGCAGACCTTATTAATCGTCATGGCCGGAACTGTTTCAGGCAAACCGGCGCCCAGGGCAGCCTGCCGGGCAGTGTTCATCCCCTGGCCGGCCTGGAGAACATGGCCCATGATTCCCTCATCTACCTCCTGAGCGGAAACGCCAGACCGCTCCAGCGCCGACTTAACAACTTCAGCACCAAGATCAGCAACCTTTATCTTTTTAAGGCTTCCTCCAAATTTTCCAATGGCAGTTCTAACAGCAGCAGTTATAACGACTTTTTTCACAGATATCTCCCCCTGTATATTATTGTCTTAATTTTTCCCTGAACTTTTTAGGGCTGCTTCAATGAAGCCGGTAAAAAGCGGATGAGCCCGGCTGGGACGGGAGGTGAATTCCGGGTGAAATTGAACTCCAACAAACCAGTTATGCTCGGGAATCTCAACTATTTCTACCAACCTTTCGTCAGGAGAAAGTCCGGCCATTCTGAGTCCGGCCCTGGAAAGTTCGGGCCGAAACTCGTTATTAACCTCATAGCGATGGCGGTGCCTCTCATAAATTATCTCTTCCTGATATAGCTCTCTGCTGAGACTTTCTGCAGCAAGTTTGCAGGGATAGAGACCAAGGCGCATGGTCCCTCCCATATCTTCAATATCCTGCTGCTCAGGCATCAAATCTATCACCGGATGCTCGGTCAGCTGATCAAATTCGCTGCTGTGAGCATCTTCAAAGCCTGCAACCTGCCGGGCAAACTCTATCACCGCACACTGCATTCCCAGACAGATTCCAAAGAACGGTATCCCCTCCCGCCGGGCCAGACTGACAGCAGAAATCATTCCTTCAATCCCCCGCTCACCAAAACCTCCGGGCACCAGAATGCCGTCCATTTCCTTAAGATCGGCCAGTTTTGTTTCCCCTGATTGCAGATCTTCGGAACAGACCCAGTTAATTTCAATCCTGGTATTATTTTTCACCCCGGCATGATCCAGGGCTTCGCTGATGCTGAGGTAGGCATCGGGAAGTTCAACATATTTGCCCACAACAGCTATCCTGACACTGCGGGTAAGACTCTTCATTCTGCTGACCATTTCCCGCCATTCCTTGAGATCGGGACTGCCGGCATTTTCACCTAACTCCAGCTGTTCAATAATAATATCAGAGAGGCCGCCTTCTTCCAGATGAAGAGGAACTTCATAAATATGTTCGGCATCCCGGGCTTCAATTACCGCCCGGCGTTCAATATCACAAAAAAGAGCTATTTTATCCTTGACCTCTTCAGTCAGCTCCCGGTCAGAGCGGCAGATGATTGCATCAGGGTGAATACCGATACTGCGAAGTTCTTTGACGCTGTGCTGGGTGGGCTTGGTTTTTAATTCTCCAGCAGTCTCAAGATAGGGAATAAGTGTGCAGTGCAGGTAATAAACATTTTCCCGGCCTAGATCACCCTTCATCTGCCGAATGGCTTCCAGAAAGGGAAGGCCCTCTATATCTCCTACAGTACCTCCAATCTCGGTAATAACAACATCAACTTCACCCTCCCGGCCAACCCGGCGGATGCGTCCTTTTATTTCATCAGTAATATGGGGAATAACCTGAACTGTTGCACCCAGATATTCCCCCCGCCTTTCCTTGCGGATAACCGAGTCGTATATCATTCCGGTGGTTACATTATTATTCTGACTGAGATTGGTATCAATAAAACGCTCATAATGTCCCAGATCCAGATCGGTTTCAGCTCCATCGCTGGTGACAAAAACCTCTCCATGCTGGTAGGGGCTCATGGTACCGGGATCAACATTTATATAGGGATCAAACTTCTGGATGGAAACCTTCAGGCCCCGGCTTTTCAGCAGGCGGCCCAGGGAAGCGGCGGTGATTCCCTTGCCCAGGGCTGAAACTACCCCCCCGGTAACAAAAATATATTTGGTCATAAAAGCTCACTCCTTAATGGGAAATTACATCTGCTCTGGAGCCGAAACCCCGATAACCTCCAGAACATTTCTCAGTACAATCCTAGCTGCTTCTACCAGCTTAAGGCGGGCCAGACTCAATTCTCGATCCTCAGTTATCACCCGGCATTTATTATAAAACACATGAAAGGCTCCGGCCAATTCGTGGGCATAGGCAGCCACCAGGTGACAGGCCCGACGTTCGGCGGCAATTTTTAACTCTTCGGGATAGCGGGCCAGCAGCTTTAAGAGCTCAGTCTCCTCTTCAGTTTTTAAGAGAGAGGCATCTCCTTTTTCCATTTCCTCCAGTAGCTTTCCAGCATTATCTTTGATACTCATAATCCGGGCATGGGCATACTGGATATAATAAACAGGATTTTCGGTGGACTGTTTTTTAGCCAGCTCCAGATCAAAATCAAAGTGACTGTCAGTGCTGCGCATGCTGTAAAAATATCGGGCAGCATCCCGGCCGACCTCTTCCAGCACCTCCCGCATGGTGACAAACTCCCCGGAGCGCTTTGACATGGGAACCTTTTTGCCTTCCCGGAGCAAGGTAACTATCTGAACAATAATAATTTCCAGGGCATCCCGCTTATAACCAAGTGCTTCCATCACAGCCTTCATTCTCTCAATATAGCCATGATGATCCGCTCCCCAGACATTGATTAAATGTTCAAATCCTCTCTCCATTTTGTTTTTATGATAGGCAATATCTGCTGCCAGGTAAGTGGGGCTGCCATCTGATTTAATAACTACCCGGTCTTTATCATCTCCAAACTCCGTGGACTTAAACCAGAGGGCCCCTTCCTTTTCATAAACGTAACCCCTATCCTGCAGTTCCACAGTAACCTCCTGAATTTTGTTATTTTCATGGAGGGCTCTTTCACTAAACCAGTTATCAAAAACAATTCCGAATTTCTTTAAATCCTGGCGAATTAATTTCAGCATTTCCTCCAGAGCAAATTCCCGGGCAATCTCAGCAGCCTTATCTTCCGGCAACTCCAGCAGTTCTCTGTGGTACTGTTTCTTTAACTCCCGGGCAATATCAATGATATAACCACCCCGGTAGCTATTCTCCGACATGATGATATCCCGGCCAAAGAGCTCCTGATATCGGAGATAGGCTGACTCTCCCAGGAGATCGATCTGATTGCCGGCATCATTAATATAATACTCACGATAGACATCATAACCAGCCGATTCCATAATACTGGCAACCACATCACCCACTACTGCTCCCCGGCTGTGGCCTACATGAAGAGGCCCGGTGGGATTGGTGCTGACAAATTCCAGCTGTACCCGCTGCCCCTTTCCCTGATTGGTCCGGCCGTAGTCCCGCCCGGCTTCCAGGATTTTATCAAGTGCTTCAACCAGCCAGCTTTTATTTAAGGTTAAATTGATAAAGCCCGGCCCGGCTACCTCTACCTTCTCAAGAATTTCAAGATCCAGATTATCAATCAGGGATTCAGCAAGCCTGCGGGGATTTTCTCCCAGCCTGCCGGCCATTACCATGGCCAGATTGCTGGCATAATCTCCATGGCTTTTTTCTCTGGGCACCTCCACTTCCACAGGAGGAAATTCAGACTCCTTAAGCTCCCTGTCCTGCAGCACCTGCTTCCGGGCTTTTTCCAGGGCAGCGATAAGTTTATCCTCCAGCTGCCCTACAGGATTGTAATACATTTTTAGTAACTCCTTTCACTGATCTCTTAAATTATTTATCTCTTAAATTAATGAAATATATTAAAATATATATCAAATGATGAGCTGCATAGTTTAAAATAACACAATTTTATCCAGCAGCAGATTTCATGATATGTCCTCAGGAACACAAAGATCATAAACAGGAGCAAAAATTAAGGGGGTGATTTCCAAATTAAATCTCATGATTTTGAAGATCACAAACATGAATAAAAATTTATTGACCAATTTTCAAAACAAACTTTTCTGGATTGCAAAGTTTTTAGATTGCCGGAGCATAACAATAAATAAAAATTAGGCTCTTAATCATCAAGTAAAGGAAAAAAATATGTAACCCCGGATGCCTGCAGTTGCAATTCTCTTAATTACGGTAAAGCCTTTAAAGGTAAAACCTGTACCAGTAATTTTTAAGAAATATCAAAGTCAATTATACAAGAAAAATCAAAACTATTTATAAAGCTATATTTTCCCCCGTCCAAATTCTTCACCCTCTTCTGACGACTTGAGGGTAGCAAAATCTCTGACCACAATTCCCTGCTTTTCCATTTCATTCATCAGCTCCCGCAACGCCCGGGTGTTGCCAAATAAGGAGGGTTTCAGAAAGGCCATCGACTCTTGCCCCACAGTTCTCTTGCAGCGGGAAAAGGTTTCTCCCATAACCTGGGGAGGGCGACCTTTAATCAAACCCTTTTTTTCACTGCCGACAATTACCAGATCATAGACATGAAAGCTGATATCCCGACCACCGGCTCCACTGGCAGCTATCATGTCAACCCGGTGTCCGCTAGATTCTGCACCTTTTTTTATCCCCTCAGCCACCTGGACAACCTTTTTATCCGGGGAGTGTAATATCAGGATCTTCTGCACTTTTCTCCGCCCCTTTCTCATCAGCTAATTTCCTTGCTAAACCTGAAAAAATTATATCATAATCCTGTCTCAAAAACAAAGTGATAAAAGAGAACATTTCTCGGCTAAATAAAAAAAGACGGCCTCCAGGCAGCTGAATAAACTGCCGGAATCCGCCTTAGAAAATTGAACTCCCTGATTTAAAAATTTAGCTTGCTTCCAGTTCCAGTTTCTTGAGAAGTCGACCTTTGGGCATGTAACCTACCAGCTTTTCCTTGACTTCTCCATTTTCAAATATAATCATGGTAGGAATGCTCATAACACTATACTTTCCTGCTGTTTCCTGATTCTCATCAACATTCAGCTTGCAGACCTTGAGCTGATCCTTATAATTATCGGCAATTTCATCAATTACCGGAGCAACCATCTTACAGGGGCCGCACCAGGAAGCCCAGAACTCTACCAGCACCGGACGTTCCTCTTCCTCAAGCACCATCTCTTTAAAATTATCATCGGTGACATCAATTGGTTTTGTCATTTATAACTCCTCCTTTTTCCAGTAAATTTTCTCCTGATAACAAAACTTTCCTCTTAAAACTTACAAAAAAGACAAAACAGCAGTTTTTTATTTTACATCTATATTATATTATAACTCATCTGCTCTCAAAATATGTTAATCATTATACATTCATTATACATTACATTGAGCTAACTTTCCAGATAACTTTTAAAGGCCAGCCAGGTATGATAAATATCAGCTTTACTGGCTAATTCGAAGGGAGAATGCATGGAGAGAACGGCCGGGCCGCAATCCAGAACAGAAATATTATAATTTGCTAAAAATTTTGCTATTGTTCCGCCTCCTCCTTTATCCACCTCTCCCATTTCTGTGGCCTGCCAGGCAACCTGATTTTCATTCCAGATCCGGCGAATCCGGGAACGAAACTCTGCTGAAGCTTCAGAAGCTCCTCCCTTGCCCCGGGCACCGGTATAGGGAGTCATATTGATGCCGTGATTAAGAAGAGAGGTGTTATTTCTGGAAGCTATTTCAGCAAAATCAGGATCAAAACCGGCAGTTACATCACCTGAAAGAGCTGTGCTGTTCTCCAGTGTCTCCCGCAGGAGAAGATCGCTGTAATCCGGGCTGGACCTGGTAAGCATTCGGGCCAGGGCATTTTCAAAAAAACGGGACTGCATGCCGGTGCTGCCCATGCTGCCAACCTCTTCCCTGTCAACCAGAATAATAGCGGCAGTTTTTTCAGGTTTTTCAACGGCAGTAAGAGCCCGCAGAGCGGTATAACTGCAAACCCTGTCGTCATGGGCATAGGAACCCAGCAGTGTCCCATCCAGGCCTACATCCCGGCTTTTTTGAGCTGGAACCAGCTGCAGCTCGGCGCTTATCAGGTCTTCTTCCTCCAGGTCATACCTGGCTTTGATCAATTTCAGCAGGGCTTTTTTCACCGGAGTAAGTTCATTATCCCCCAGTTCTGAGTTCTTTCTTTGTGATTTATCTTCGGCTGCCGGTCGGCTTCCAACCAGGACATTTAGCTGTTCCGCCTTGATGGCTTCCTTCAGCTTCTTCTCCCGCTGTTTGCCGGCAAAATGAGGTAGGAGATCGGTAATGTAAAAAACCGGATCTTCAGGATTCATACCAACAGCTATATTAACCCTACTGCCGTCCTGTTTAACAACCACTCCGTGGAGGGCCAGCGGAAGGGTAACCCACTGATATTTTCTGATGCCGCCATAATAATGGGTGGTAAAAAATGCCAGCTCCTTTTCCTCAAAAAGCGGCCTGGGTTTTAAATCAATTCTGGGAGCATCAACATGGGCCCCTATAAGATTTATACCCTGATTTAGTTTCTTTTTTCCGGTTACCGCCGCCAGAACCGCCCCCTCTCTGTTAAGGGCATAAAGCTTGCTGCCAGAATCCAGGGTTTCAACCTCTGAAAGTTCCTTAAATCCTTTCTTCTCCAAAAATTCTACAGTTGATCTGATAAACTCTCTTTCTGTTCTATTTTTATCCATAAAGCTGGCATACTGACCGGAAAATCTCTGAATTTGATCTTCAGTCTTGGCATCAACTGTCTTCCAGATGTTTTCTGTTTTATAATTCAATTTATTCCTTCCTCTCTAGCAGGTAATTAAAACTGAATCAGGCAGTTAAAGCTTTATAATGATCTTAATAATGATGATCAAAATTTGAATCTATATCTTTTTGCCCGCCACCATCCCAAGAATTGATACAGCATCCTTGGGAGTGGAATAGGGGGGAGCATAGGCCAGATCAAGCTGAAAAAGATCTTCAGCAGTCAGCTCACTGTAAATTGCTGAAACCAGAACATCGATTCTCTTATTAACTCCGCTTTTTCCCAGGGCTTCAGCTCCCAGCAGCCGGCCGGAATTCCGGTCAAAAATTCCCCGCAGCACAAAGTTTTTAAAACCAGGATAATACCCGGCATGATTGGGAACATTAACTGTAACAGAAACAGGATCAAAATCTGCCTCTTCTGCCTCCTCTTCTTTAATTCCAGTGGTAGCAATGGTAAGATCAAATACCTTGGTGATCGAGGTGGCCAGTATGCCAAAATGACTGCCAGAACCTCCGGCAGCATTGGTTCCTGCCACCCTGCCCTGTTTATTGGCAGTCGAACCCAGCGGCACCCAGGCAGGTCTGCCGCTTACCAGATTAATACTTTGAGCACAGTCACCACAGGCATACACATCCCTGAGGCTGGTTTCCATGCGATGATTAACCCGGATGGCATTTCTCACCCCGAGCTCAACCCCGGCCTGGGCTGCCAGTTCAGACACCGGACGCACTCCAATAGCAAACAGTACCAGATCAGCCTGAATTATGCGATCTTTATCTGTTACCACCCCCGAGACAATCCCATCCCCAACAAATTCTTTAACTGCCTCTCCGGTGTAAAGTTTAACACCCTTGTCCTGGAGATGACTTTCAATTTTATCTGCAAGTTCCGCATTTACTAGGGGCATAACATTCTCCTGCATTTCAATCAGGGAAATTTCCATTCCCAATTTATCAAAGGCTTCGGCCATTTCCAGTCCTATATAACCTCCCCCAACAATAACTACTTTCTTAACATTTTGATGACCGGTCAGCCTTTTGATTCGATCTCCATCCTGTACTGTCCTCAAAGGTAAAACCCGCTCTAATTTTATTCCCGGAATAGGGGGAGTTAAGGGTCTGGCTCCGGTAGCTATGATCAACTTATCATATTTTTCCCGCCCGATCCTATCATGAACCAGATCTTCATATTCAATAAATTTTTCTTCGGGATGGATAGCGGTCACTTCATGAGATATTTTAACCTCAACTTCATACTTTTCCCGGAACTCTTCAGGTGTATTATTGATGAGCTGGGATCTTTCAGGGGTAACCCCGGAAATATAATAGGGAAGTCCACAGCCAGCATAGGAAATGTTTTTATCCTTTTCAAAAAGAATAATTTCAGCCTCAGGATTCACCCGTCGGGCCCGGGCTGCTGCACTTGTTCCTGCTGCCACTCCACCTATAACTGCTATCTTCATAAAAAATTCCTCCTTAAGCCTGCTCAACTTAAAGCTCAGGTTCATATTATCAGGCTGATTCAATCAATTCCAGGAAAAACACAAAAAATTTATTCGCCCAATCAAAAACTTATTAAAATAAAAAATTCATCCGGCTTACAACCGGCTTAATAGCAAATTCCTCTAATTATTATACCATGTCCTTCAGATAGTGGCAAAATTTAACACCCCTTAAAATTATCAGGAAGATGTGAAAATTAAAGGAATAATACTTAAAAATTCTCAGGCTAAAATATTAAGATACCGGCAGCACCGGCAAAAACTATTACCAATCCGGGATGAATTCCGGTTACAATCAGAATAAGAAATACAGCACCGGCCAGCAGAAAACCCGAAATTTGCCAGCTTAAAGAAAGGGCTATGGTATAGATGAAATAGCAGATCAAGCCCACCGTAGCAAAAGAAACTCCTCGGAGAAAGGCGGTAAAAAAAGCCTGCTCCTGCAGTCTGGCCAGCAGCCCGACCAGACCTATTATTATCAGAGCCGGAGGAAGTATAACCCCCAGATTTGCCGCCAGTACTCCCGGAAGGCCGCTTACCCGGTAACCGGTCAGAGTGGCAAATTTTATAGAAATGGCGCCCGGTATTCCCTGAAAAATACCGGTAAACTCAGCAAACTTTTCGGCGGTCAACCAGCTATAATTATCCACCACCTCCTTTTCAATCAGGGGATAGAGAACATATCCTCCCCCCAGGCTGAAAACTCCAACCCGAAAAAAAGCAGCAAATAAATTTAACAGAGATGTCATCTTTTCACCTCTTTTAATAGTTTTTTTATGATTATTTGTGTTTCCTGTAATATTTCTTGCAGCATTCCCCGCTCATCTCAAGTACAATAAATTATTTTAAAGTTAAAAGAACGTTTCAAGCTATTTTAAATTTACCTTTTATCAATAACATTATATGTGTTATTAATGTTGTAAACAGCAGCTATTATAAAGATTTTTTCCTGGAAGTCCAGGAGATTAAAAGCCAGACTCCCAGAAATCCCAGCAAAAACAGCAAAACTGCCGCTAACCCGGGAGCAGGTGGAACTACACTGCCAAGCGAACCCAGTATCAGGCCGCTTAAAAAATACATTATGGTCCGCCGGCGCCTCTGCAGCAGCCAGCTTAAAAACCAGGCAAAAACAATCAGACCAGCGGCCAGACCAGAGCCAAAAAAGAACATCGGAACCAGACTCAGGCTGGCGATGGCAGAAATTACCGGGTAATAGACCCCCAGTATTACCAGCATTGTACCGCCACTTATCCCGGGAAGAATCATGGTAGCGCTGCCGAAAAATCCTCCCAGAAAAATTCGGAAATTACTTGCACTACCCGAAAGTCCGGAACTACCTCCGGAAAAAAGGAGCGCGGCTATAATACCAAGGAGTATCAGCCCATAATTTAATATTTTGCCCTTAGAGAAATCGCCCTTTAAATCCAGACCGCCGGCCTCCCTTAAAGTAACCCTTAATGACGCCAGTATCATTCCAGCAAGGAGAGCCATGACCCGGTCAGGATAGAGCTGGACGAAACGCTCGATTACCAACGCTCCCAGCAGAGCACCTCCTGCTCCTCCCAGTCCCAGGGGCAGGAGAAACTTCAGATCAATTTTTTTCAGGGCTTTAAGCAGAGGTTCATAAAGACATAATATCAAAGCTACCGTACCGCCGCTCATGCCAGGCAAAGTATTGGCCAGACCGATTGGCAGACCCTGCAAAAAAATCCTGGTGTTTTTCCCAAGCAAAAACCGCACCTCCTGCGCTTAAATCTTCTGTTTTTCTCCCTCAAGCAATATCTCCAGCGGCTCACCTTGTTCCCTTTTTACCCTTGTACCTGTGGAAGTCACTTTAATATTGAGAATCCTTCCCAGGTAATTGATTTTGAAGCTGTAGTTCTTCCATTTTTCAGGGATAAAGGGTTCCAGACTGAGAATTCTTTCTTCCTTCTTTTCACCGGCAATCCTTTTCAGTTTCATACCGGCAAACCCGTGAACTATCGACATCCAGGTGCCGGCCATGCTTGTTATATGAAGGCCATCCTCCGTATCTTTATTAACATTTTCCAGATCCAGCCGGGCTGTCCGTAAATAGAGCTCATAGGCCCTCTCCTGATAGCCAATTTCTGCAGCAATGATGCTGTAAACACAGGGCGAAAGAGAGGATTCATGGACGGTCCGGGGTTCATAAAAATCAAAATTTAATTTCTTGGTGGCCAGATCATAATGATCAGAAAGAAAATAAAGACCCTGGAGCACATCAGCCTGCTTGACATAGCAGGAACGGAGAATGCGGTCCCAGGACCAGTTTTGATGGAGGGGCAGATCTTCCTCCGGTATCTCAGACACGGTCTTTAATTCTTTATCCATGTAGCCATCCTGCTGTTTGAAAACCTCCAGATCCTCAACATAGGGATAATACATCTTATCTATCATATCCCGCCATTTTTCCAGCTCTCCTGCCGATAATCCCAGCTCATTCCAGAGCTTCTGGAAACTTCCGGGATACTCATCCTTTAAGTAATCGATAGTTTTCAGGGCATATTCCAGGCACCAGGTAGCCATGCGGTTGGTATACCAGTTATTATTAACATTGTTTTCGTATTCATTGGGACCGGTGACTCCCAGAATCATATATTTATTTTTACGGGGATTGAAATGGGCTCTATCCTCCCAGAAGCGGGCAACTTCAGAAATAACTTCAAGACCATAATCAGCCAGATATTCTCTATCTCCGGTGTATTGAATATAGTTATATATGGCATAAACTATGGCGGCGTTGCGGTGGATCTCTTCAAAGGTAATCTCCCATTCATTGTGGCACTCCTCTCCGTTCATTGTAACCATGGGATAAAGAGCACCATCAAGTCCCAACTTATCAGCATTTTCTCTGGCCTTATCCAGATGACGATAGCGATAGAGCAGTAGATTTCTGGCAATTTCATTATCCCGGGTATTTAGATAGAAAGGGAGGCAGTAGGCTTCGGTATCCCAGTAAGTTGCTCCTCCATATTTTTCACCGGTAAAACCCTTAGGCCCGATGTTCAGTCTGGGGTCATGACCGGTATAGGTCTGATTGAGATGAAAAATATTAAAACGAATGCCCTGCTGGGCCGCAACATCACCCTCAATTCTGATATCTCCCTCATCCCAGATTTCTGACCAGGCCCTGGAATGTTCGGCAAAGAGCTTCTGCCAGCCTGCTTTCCTGGCTTCTCTCGCTCTCCTGCGAGCCTGACTGCCGGTTTCGTCATCACGGTAATCCCTGTTGGTGGTAACCCCGATATACTTCGTCAGATTTATTTCTTCTTCAGGTTTTGCTGTAAGGGAAATACAATTATTAACATATTTCTTCTCCTGAGAGGCCTTGATCTCCACCGGATGTTTATTAAGTTCATATTCCATGGCCGCAGCCACCAGAAAATCAGACTTTTTGGTGCGCAAAGCAAGATAGCCTCTTCCTGCAGGCTCCTCTTCTCCAGTTTTTGCTTTGTTCTGAGAAGCTTTCCAGAAAACCTCGCCATAATTGGCATCCTCATTGGTAATTGTGCCGTCAAGATAGGGAACCAGTTCCAGCTTAATCTCCTGATTTAAAGGGGTAATACTGTAGGATACCGCTCCAACCTCCCGACGGGCCATACTTAAAAACCGGCGGGCTGATACTGCTACCTGGACTCCAGCGCCATTCTCTGCTGTAAAGGTGCGTTCTAAAAAACCCTGCTCCATATTAAGTTCCCGCCGAAAACTATTAACCTGCCAGCAGGCCAGATCCAGTTCTTCTCCATTAATTCTTACATCTATGCCGATAATATTAGTGGCATTTGGTACTTTGGCATAATACTCGGGATAGCCCACCTTCCACCAGCCAACCACAGTCTTATCGGGATAGTAAACTCCTGCTATATAAGTGCCCTGGAGGCTGTCGCCACTGTACTTCTCCTCAAAATTACCCCGCATTCCCATATGGCCGTTGCCCAAGCTCATAATACTTTCTGTAAATCGATTTTCTCCAGGCTCGAAACCCTCTTCAATTATTTTCCAGTCATCAAGTTTAAAATAATCCTTCATGGAGGTCACCTCATTTAAAAAAAATAAATATTAATGGATATAAATATTGTCTCTGCTGCCTTTGCCTGAAAGCAGAGTAATCTGCTTTCAGCAGGAAACAAAATCGTTATTTTCCAGAAAAAATCTCCAGGGCTTCTCCCTGTACTCTTCTGCATAATCTATGTTTATTCTCTCTGATCTGGCAACTTTTTCTCCCGGCTTAAGCTTCCCGTCAACAAGGAAAAGAGAATCCTGTTCCTTGAGATCATGACCGTTAAGGCTGCGATCTATAGCAAGAGCCTGGGTTAATTTCCCCGGGCCATCGGTCAGCCTTCTTAAAGCTTTAGGACAGCTACCAGGTGATGAGCTCAAATTATCATCTGTCCTTCTGAAAGCAAAAATACTGTCTATATCGGGATCCAGTTTCCTGTTTACAGCCATTTTTTCCAGCCCCTGCAAGGGTTCACAGGCTCTGAGTAAAACTGCCTCCGGTTTGTCCCGGTCCGAGGCAACCACATTCAGGAGATTATGAATTCCATAGATCAAATAGATATAGGCATAGCCCCCGGGCCAGAACATAACCTCAGTCCGTTCTGTCCTTTTGT
>PWHA01000355.1 GCA_003554685.1 Halanaerobiaceae bacterium | reverse complement strand
GGGGATAATGTTATGCTTGGCCCTGCAGTCCAGATATATACCGCCTCGCATCCCCGGGAAGCCAGCAGAAGAAATTCAGGTCTGGAATTGGGTTTTCCGATAGAGATTGGCAGCAATGTCTGGCTGGGAGGTGGAGTTATCATTACCCCCGGAGTTACCATTGGTAAAGAGTCTGTAATAGGGGCAGGTAGTGTGGTAAACAATGATATTCCAGCAGGAGTGGTAGCTGTTGGTAGTCCGGCCCGAGTTATCAGAGAAATTGCCTCTGAACCTGAGGAGCAATAATAAGCAGTAAAACTGGATTTATTCTGGCAGTCAATAAAAAGAAAGACCGGGAATAAACCCGGTCAGAAGTGAGTATTTTTTCTGCTGGTTGGTTTTCTGAGTTTCTTTATGATTTCTTACTCTTCCTGAGAGCTAATTTCTTTCTCAGAATTTTCCTGCTTGAAACGGTCAAAAAATCGCAGCAGCTCCATGGGAAGCGGGAATACCACAGAAGAACCTTCATTATTGGCAACCTCTGACAGGGTTCTCAGTGTTCTGAGATTCATGGCCCCTTCTTCGGTATTGAGAATGGAGGTAGCTTTAGCTATTTCCCGGGCAGCCTGCCTTTCTCCCTTGGCCTGAATAACAACAGCCCTTCTTTCTCTCTCGGCTTCAGCCTGACGGGCAATCGCTCTTTTCATACTGGAGGGAATTACAATATCCTTTAATTCCACGGCGCTGACCTTCACTCCCCAGGGGTCGGTAGCCTCGTCGATTACCTGTTGAAGTTTTTGATTGATATTCTCTCTTTCAGAGAGCAGTTCATCCAGCTCTGCTTCCCCGGCTATGCTGCGCATGGTGGTCTGAGCCAGCTGGATGGTGGCTTCATGAAATTTTTCCACATTAATGGTGGCCTTTTCAGGGTCAACCACCCGGTAATAGAGAACAGCATTAATGCTGCAGGTGACATTGTCTTTGGTGACCACCTCCTGCTCCGGAACATCATAGACCACTGTTCTCAATGAAACTTTCTGGATCCTGTCAATTATCGGGATGATGATAATCAGACCGGGGCCTTTGGTGCTTATCAATCTCCCCAGCCTGAAGACTACTGCTCTTTTCCACTCTTGAATAATATAGATTGCCTGACTCAATATCACCAGGAGCACTAAAGCAGAACCAAGATAAAAATAGGGTATGCCATTTTCAAACATTTTATAACCTCCTGTTGTGGTATTATTTTAGAACAGGCTGGAGATCAATACCCCGGACTGCAATATTTTCAGCAGATATCTTTAGTATTACTTTTATATTAACTTTGGACCTCCTCAGATTTATCACTGCTTTCCACCAGAAAAACCATTCCCTCCCGGGATATTATTCTGACAGACTCTCCGCTTTCAGCTGACCCGGATTCAATCCTGGCCTTCCAGATTTCTCCTTCAAATTTGATCTGACCCTCAGGGTCCAGACTACTAACAACCCTGGCCTCTTTATTCTTAAATCGACTTTCTCCATGCCTGATTTCTGATTTACTGATATTTAATATTTTTTTCAGGGCTACCAGAATGAAAAGTGCTGACATGGCTGAAACTCCCAATACCAGCATACGGAAATTGGCAAACCATTCTGGCGGCATCAACGGTTCCCCCGGGAAGATAAATCCACCCAGGATCAGCAGCACAACTCCTATGGTGGTGAAAATACCAAAGGTAGGAGTAAAAAGCTCCACAATCAAAAAAACAATGCCTCCTGCTATCATCAACAGACCGAGGTAATCAACCTCAATAATGCCAAGTCCCAGAAGAGCCAGCAGTAAAGCGATAGCTCCTCCAACTTCCGGAATTATGGTACCGGGATTGGAAAAACCAATAATTAGACCATAGACACCTATCAGCAGCAGGAGAAAGGAGACTTCCGGATTGCCCAGAAAATTTTCTATTCTCTCCCAGATGTCCATTTCCAGCATTGTCAGCTCGGCTTCAGCGGTGTTTAACTGTTCTTCCTCACCCCTTATTTTTACCGTCTCTCCATGCAGGGTCGTTAACAGGGCCTCGCGATCCCGGCTGATCAGGTCGATCACGCCCTCTTCAAGGGCTTCATCTGCTGTCAGGGTGAGATTTTCGGTAACAAACTTAGCTGCTATTTCTTCATTTCGTTCTCTTTCCCGGGCGACAGTTCGAATGTGTCCGGCCACAAAATTGATGGTTTTTTCATCTGCTGCTCCTCGCTCTCCCACAGGAGTAAACTGCACCGGCATGGCTGCTCCGGTACTGGTCCCCGGAGTCATGGCAGCAACATGGCCGGAGAGAAGAATAAAACTGCCGGCAGAGGCTGAAATGGCACCCGAGGGAGAAACATAGGTTATGATGGGAAGCCGGGATTCCAGAAAAATTGACATGATATCGATGGTGGGATTTAACAGGCCGCCGGGACTGTTTATTTCAACCAGTAGAAAATCATAACCTTCTGCTTCAGCCTGCTCCAGCCCGTTTCTCAGCATTCGGGTTGTACCCGACGTTATTGTGCCATCAATTCTGATAACCATTCCCCGGGTAGCTGAATCGCCGGGAACAGAGTCAAAAATTTGAGGTTCTTCAGCCCGGGTTTGTCCCGTTGAGATAAGCAGCATAGCTCCCAGAATGATAATTACCAGCAGGAATACTGACTTTTTCGTCAGCCCATTTATTTTTGTCAGCCAATTATTTGTTATCCTGGACATGATTTTCTCCTCCTGACTTCAGAGTGCTGTCAAACTTACTCTCTATTTATATTTTATCATCAATTTCATAAAAAAGAAAAAGTTACATTTTAAATTAATTTTAAATTAATCCTGTATTAAATTTCTTATAATGGAAAATAATAATAAATCAAATATGTTCTATAGTAATACCTTTAATATAGTTTAGTTAAAGCTTAAAATTTATCAATGTTTTATTTAATAATTTAAAGATAAATATGAGAATCAGATTTAAAATAGCCTCTGCTAAGGTTTTAACTTAAATATCCTTTACTATGATAAAATAATAATAAATAATTTAAAGTTTTTTATTAAATTATTTAATTTTATACTTGACATTATTTATTTTATGCTTTATAATAAAGACACAAAATAAGAAAAGGGGGTTGAAAAGGATGCTGGAAAGTACAATTCTGGTT
>PWHA01000140.1 GCA_003554685.1 Halanaerobiaceae bacterium | reverse complement strand
GAGTATAATTAATTATATATTTCTTTTAAAGGAATTTTAACCCACTTTACAGCTTCGGCTGGAAGGGAGTGTCTGCCACGGCTCCTTATCTCTATTCCGAGGAAGAGCTTATCGAGGGTTACTTCGCCATGTTCAGGGAATTGGGACGTCCTCCTTCCATTCAGGAGATCAACCAGGACCCAAGGTTTCCCTCCTACTCCACCTATCTCCGCCGGCTCGGCAGCAAGCAGGATATCTGTCGGAATCTCAATTTACCCCTCATCTCGCCGAAGATATTTGCCACCTTCTGTCAGGAATGTCTTATGTCCAGAGAAAGCTGCGATTTAGACCCCTTTAGCTGCGCCCGGGAGGCCAGCCTCTACTTCCAGGGGCCCGGAGCCGAAAAAGCAGATCCCGATTTGCAGGAGAAGGGAGGTGAAGACCGATAAGCGCGGCCAATTTCACCGCCTATCCCAGTAAATTTTCAGTGGAAAACAGAAATGGCGCCAGGGGCAGCAGCAAGCAGATCCAGATGCTTTTCAGCGATATCACCATCAGCGATCAGGACCTTGCCCTGCTGAAGAACCTGGACCCCGAGCTCCATGTCAGGGTGATGGTCAGGTCCGAGGATGAGTTAGGTCTGGCTGATATCGATGAGATGCAGGCAGAAACCCACCAGGAAGACTGCAATGTCCTCTGATGAGCAGCAAAGTTATAACATATTAACCAGCTTAACCAGATTAACCAGATTAATAACCAGACAAATTTACTACCTCAAACCGAAACCTTTTCCTTTATTTCGGCTGAAAAGGCTTCGGCAAAAATCCCCAGCGGGAGGTATCAGATGCCAAAGAAAAATAATTTGGAGCCGACTCAGCAAGATCAGGGCAGCACCTTCGAGATAGTTTCATCCCCCAATAATCACCGCTTGCGAAAGTATATAAAAAGTCACGGCTGGCTAAGGGTCGAGTTCCCTAATTTAAACCCGGATTACTGGCTTTCTTACTGCCCGGACCTCTTCAAACTGCCCGAAATCCTCCAGGGCAGGACATGTTCATCCAGTGATAAGCTGCTCTACGATGAAATGTGTCCGACCTGCGGTAAAATAATAACCCACAAATTGAGCACCTCTCCTCTGAACGAAGAAAAAACCTGTCCTGCCTGTCAATCAAATTATAAAAACCCTAACACAATAGATGAGGGAGTCCTGCCATGGCCTATATAAAGTCAGATATCCCCACCCGGTTCTTAGAACGCCCCTGCAGGTATTTTGAGCCCGTCTATCAGCAGAAGAAAAATTTGCCCCGGTCCAAATATAAGGTGTTGGTTGGCAGTATCTGCCTTCATTCGGACAAATTCCTGGACTCCAGTCAGAGCAGCTTACCCTGCTCTGTCGACTGCCCCAACTATGAATGGGAAAACAGGGAGGTAGAGTGCCTGATCTGCGGCACAATGATCACCGATCCCCCTATACTTCAACTCTGGAGCCTCACCGCCGACAATGTCACATTTCCCGCCTGCTCTCCTAACTGCCTGAAACTGGGGGAAAATCTCTTTGTTTTAGAATGTCTCAGCGAGGAAGAAAAAGCTCCCAGCAAAGGCTGCTGCTCGGTCTGTGGAAAGATATTCGAGACGCCCATCAACCAAAAAATACAGATTATGAGCCGGCAGAGAGGAGTATACGAATTCTGCTCCCATAAATGTTTAAATAGCCTTGACCTGCTGGTTGACGGCAAACCAGAATCCCGAAGAATGGAATACTGCAGGTATTTTAACCAGGAGCACCTCTACAACAACATCGTCAATCTCCCTCGAAATATTAAGGAAAATGTGACCTGCCGCCATCCTCTTCACCGTGAGGATTTACCTGTTAATGTCAGGCCCGCTGACTGCTCTCAGAACTGCCCTGATTATCTGCCCATCACCTTTGACACCGAATGCCCCTACTGCCGGGAATCGCTCTCTATAGGTATAGATGAGATCTATAACATTTGTTCCAGCCCCCATTCTTATGCGGAACCTTTCGAGTTTGGCTCAACACATATGGTTGAAAACTATTTTCTGAACTGTGATCACTGCTGCCAGCAATTTGCCCTGGTGCTGGATGCTTATCCTCCGTTTAATTATGTATTATCTAAGTAATTTATCTCTATAGAAAGAGGTTAAGTTGTCATGAGGGAAGTCCTTGGAATTTTTGAAGTTGGGCCCAACGGCGAGGTGAAACTCCCACCGGCTAAGTGCAGGGAGTCAGGAATCAAACCCGGTGATGCCTTTGATGTCCGGGTCGAAGGGGACGCAATCATGTTAACCAGGAGCCGGGCAAACTCCGGAAAAATTAAAAAACCACACAAGTAAATATGGCTAAACGGCTAAAAAAGAAGAACAAAAAGAAGAACAGCAGTCACCTCTCTCAGGCAGCTGCTGTTCTTTGCTTTTATCCATATCAAATTTTACGGTCAGGTCTCTTTCATCTTAAATATCAAAATTCCCTCCTGTACTCAACCCTGATCCCCTCGTTTAAATCCCTGCTGAGCGTAAGCCCCTCCTGCCTGTCGGCCTCTCGCTTCAGGCTGGCCTTAATATGAGCCTCTATCTTCTCCTCCTCTATCTCATCCAGCACATAGCCTGCCTGCCTCAGCTGCAGGCGGATCTCGGCCACGATTTCGCCAATCGACTTAAGAGTGTGGCTCTCCCACTCCAGCAGAATCACCGCCAGCCTGTCGTCAATCTCGGCAATCACAGGCTTAGCCCGGCTCAGGTAGCCGTCCAGATCGGGAAAGATCCAGCGCCCCAGTAAAATCAGGAGAGAACCCAGCGGCAGGGCCCCCAGGAGCAGGCTGAATCCTGCGGACGCCAGCTCCAGGTTAATAAAATCCAGCAGCATTCTCATCTCTTCTGCCTCCCTTCAAAAAGCGGATCTTTATTTTAAAAACTGGATCTTGAACAGCAGTACAAGGAGGGCCAGGGCAGTTGCTGCTGTTTCTCCATCGCCCTGTTCCCTCCTCTACTCCACTCCATCCTATACTTGCTATTATCAAGCAGATCAGTATCTTACGGATAAATAAAGTCGGTGCTGCTCTCCTATCGCCACCAGCCTGATTGAAATTCACTCTCTCAGAAGAAAAATACCAGAGACACCCGGTCTAACTCCTGGTGGTGAAGATGTAACTGCCAGACTGCCCGGCACTCAG
>PWHA01000209.1 GCA_003554685.1 Halanaerobiaceae bacterium | reverse complement strand
TTGGTCTGTGGGAAGTGGAGAAGCTTTTAATTGAAAAATACTTTCCCAGAGAGGGCAAAATTTTAGATATCGGCTGCGGTGCGGGGCGGACAACCTTTGGTCTGGCTAAACTGGGGTATGAAGATATTATCGGTATTGATATAACCCCGGGCATGATTGAGAAGGCAAAAAATAATTCCCGAAAACTGGGAGAGGACATTTTGTTTGAAGCTGGCGATGCCTGTAATTTAAAATACCAGGATAATTATTTTGCCGGCTGCTTATTTTCCTTTAATGGTATCATGCAAATTCCTGAAAGGGGTAACAGGATACAGGCATTTAAAGAAATTCACAGGGTTTTAAGGAAAAATGGGGTATTTATCTTTTCTACCCATGTTAGAGATTCAGATCCAGAATGGAAAAGTTTCTGGGAGGAAGAGAAGGAGAGATGGGCAAAGGGTGAGCAGGATGGCTTTAATCATCAGCCATCCCGCCCCAGGTATTGATAACAGGAAAATCCATTTTCTTGAAAGATAAAATTAACATAAAATTTAAATAAATTGTGTTTAGCTTTATGTGTTTTGCTTTTACATGAAGGATTTCTAAGTAAAATGAAGAATACTAATAATACAATTTAAAAAATAGATTTGACTGATAAAAAGGGATTAGTTCAATTTCATAATTACCAGAAAAGGTAATTAATGATACATATATTATTTCGCATCATAAAAACGATGGAAATTTTTTTGCCTTTCTTAGATCCGCAAATTTGACTTAAAGCTCCTTATATAACCATCTAGCTGAAATTAATCTCAGATAGACTTCAAAAAACACCACGTTTGAGAGCATCTTTACGAAAAAACTCATATCTAAAAAATCATATCTAAAAAAAATCATATCTTAAGGAGGCTAGTTTATTGGATTTATCGCAGTACATTTTAAGAAGGCTGCTTGTGATGATTCCTGTTCTTGTGTTTGTATCAATTTTTTCTTTTTCAATAATTCATATAACTCCAGGCGACCCGGTAACAATGATGGTTAATCCCCGCCTGGGAGAGGAAGCAATAAAAGCTACTGAGGCTCGCCTGGGGCTGGATCGTTCTCTCCCCATGCAGTATTTGATGTTTTTGAATCGCATAGTCCGGGGTGATTTTGGCCGTTCTCTATACTCAAGAGAACAGGTATCCAGCATGATTTTATACCGTCTGCCCTTAACTTTAACTTTAATGTTTTTAGGCCTGGGACTGGCCTATCTTACTGCAATACCAATCGGGGTGCTGGCAGCAGTCAGAAGGGGAAGTTTAACAGATTATCTGACGATGGTTATTCCTATGATAGGGGTTGGGCTTCCTCGTTTCTGGCTGGGATTAATATTGATGCTGATTTTTTCAATAAATTTAAATTGGTTTCCGGTAGCCGGACATGGTACTGTCAGCCATATTGTGCTGCCTTCAGTTACTTTAGCAGCCACCTCTATGGCTTACGTAGCTAGAGTAATGCGTTCAAGTATGCTGGAGGTTTTGCAGAAGGACTATGTTAGAACAGCTCGTTCTAAAGGGCTGCTGGAAAGGGTTGTTATTTTTAAACATGCCTTACGTAATGCTATTAATCCCGTTATTGCCCTTTTTGGGCTTGATTTTGGCTGGATTATAGGTGGGGCAGTTATGGTTGAATTTGTTTTTAACCGACCGGGGTTGGGTCGCCTAATGGTTGATTCTATTCAGATGCGAGATTATCCTGTTTTTCAGGTATTAATATTGTTTTTAACCGCTTCAGTGATTTTGGGAAATTTACTTGGCGATGTGCTGCTGGCATTATCTAATCCTAGAATAAGGCATAAATGAGGAGTCTATCATGAATAGGGGCAAATTGACTATCGGCAATCTCTTAAAAAACCGCCAGGTAACAGTGGGTGGGTCAGTTTTGATAATATTTATTATACTGGCTGTCTTAGCTCCTTATATTACTCCCTATGAGCTTTGGAGGCAGGATTATACGGCTCTGCTGGAACCCCCAAGCGAGAATCACTTTTTTGGTACAGATCAATACGGGAGAGATATTTTTACCAGGATACTTTATGGAGGACGCAGCTCCCTGCTTGCAGCTTTTGGGGCAGCTACTTTGGCTGGATTTATTGGTATTATAATGGGGCTGATAGCCGGTTATACAGGGGGGAAAGTTGATCGAATTATCCAGGCTTTGATTAATATTTTCTGGTCCTTTCCCTCTTTATTGTTAGGGCTAATTTTGGTTGTGGTGTTGCAGCCGGGTATGTTTAGTATTGTGATTGCCATATCGCTTGGTTACTGGCCTCAGTATGCCCAGGTTATTCGAAGTGAGGTAATCTCCAAGCGCAGTGAGGAATTTGTTGAAGCAGCTAGGGCAATAGGAGCTAATGATATTAGAATTTTGTTTCGTCACATTATGCCCAATGTCATAGCGCCTGTTATTGTCTTGGGAAGCTTAACGATGGGGTATGCAATAATAGTTGAAGCTTCATTAAGTTTTTTAGGTCTGGGAATTCAACCCCCCATGTCCAGCTGGGGAACGATGTTGTCTGATGCCCGGGAATATTTAGGGAGAGCACCCTGGCTGTCAATTTTTCCGGGAGTTGCCATTGCCCTTACAGTTGTGGCTTTGAATTTATTGGGCGATGGACTGCGCGATATACTTGACCCCCATATTCGCAATGTTAGATAAAGTCCTTTATCTAATATAGGGAGGATTATATTAATGAGAAAGGGCTAGATAGATATGAAAGGGCTGGATTTATGAGAAAAGACTAAATTGATAAGAAAAGACTAAATTGATAAGAAAAGATTAGAATGATAAGAAAGGACTAGAAAGATGAGAAAGGGCTAGATAGATGAACAATGATCTGACGAGAGTTGAAGTAAATCTTAGCAATCTGAAAAACAATATAAAAGCCATACAGCAGGAGATTAATGATGATATTAAACTCCTCTGTGTTGTTAAAGGTAATGCTTATGGGCACGGTTTAAAACAAGCAGCTAAAACAGCAGAAGAAATGGAAGTAGCTTACCTTGGTGTCAGTGATTTTGCTGAAGCAAAAGAAATAAGAGAGGCTGATGTTACTCTTCCCGTTCTCATCATGGGACCCTCTTTGCCCGAACATTCAGAAGAGATAATTAGCCTGAATCTGGAAGCCAGTATTTCCAGTTTTAATATGGCAGAC
>PWHA01000082.1 GCA_003554685.1 Halanaerobiaceae bacterium | reverse complement strand
CATAGTAAATATGGTTTTCTATCGCCCGGTATCCCGGCTGGCCTATGTCTTCTCAAAATTTTTCTCCTACGGGTTATTGTTGACAGTTTCAATCTTTGTCAGTTATCTGGCCTGTTATTACGATACCACTGTGCTGTTCCCGGAGGTTCCTCTGGCCGCTAGTTTCCAGGCTACCTTTCTTTTCTGGATTTATGCCCTGTTTATAGCAGCACTAACTATAGCAGCCAGTGCTATTTTCACCAATAATGTTGCTGCTGGAGGAGTAGGCCTGGGAGGTTTCATTCTGGTCAATCTGCTTCCCCTGACTCACGAATTTTTCGACAGCTATTTTCCGGGAGCTCTCCAGAACAGTATGGGTGAAATCCTCCGCGGCACAACCACACTGGCTGATGTTATTCCGGCCATTCTGGTGACAGTATTGCTCGCCCTTTTACTTCTCATCCTGGGCGGATACATCTTCAGCCTCCAGGAAATCTAAGTGCCGCCAGCAAATATGGTGGTACCGGGTTCCACCCGAAAATACGACAAATTTTTTAGCAGTTTTTCAGACACTGAGTTACAAAAATAAACTTATTTGTTATCAGATTAACAAACAGCCAACCAGCAATTTCCCTAAAAAGCCTGATATTTGTCGGCTTTCATTTTATGCTGGATGACTGATAAGGGAGACAATACGACCGATTATCAAAGGTGATAAAATGAAGATTTTAATTTTTGGTGCGGGTACTTTAGGAACATTAATGGCAACTCGGCTTTATGAAGCAGGCCAGAATGTCACTCTCTTAGCTAGAGGCAGGAGATTTGAAGATTTAAAGAAATATGGGGCTGTCATTAAAATTGAAGGTACAAATACTGAAGAAGTGGAAAGAGTTTGCTAAATCAAGTGTTGAAGGACATCCCCGGGACGCAAGAGATGAGATGGAGTATATCTATAAAGAGCTAATGAGCAATATCGATGCAGGGAAAATCAAGACACCGGCAATAGATAAACTTTACCGGTATTATAACAGCAGCCAAGCTAAAAAATAAAAGGAATGATAAAATTGCTAAACAAAATTTTCTTCAGCAAACAATCAGCCGGAATGCTTATTTTTATTCTGGTTTTTGCACTTACAGGGTCTTTGTCTGCAGCGGGAGAGGGGCTGTCAGCAGACTCTGACTATATTGATCTTTTTGAACTGGCTTTCACCAATCGCTCTGCTCTCATTCGGGGCGAAACAGACTATGATTTTACCATAAATGCCCTGGAAGACTTAATTTATCAATTTGACCGGGAAGAACTTGAAGCCCTGGCCGGGTCTGCATATTTAAAGAAATTGGCCTCAGATGATGGCGATGTAATAACAGCAGAGGCCCTCAGCCTTGAGCAGGCCCTTAAAGATGTGGATTTTCTTTTTAAAACCTTAAAACTTGGTTATGCAGGCTATCAAATCTATGGTGGTGATGAAAGATTTTCCCAGGCACGCCGGGAAATTACTGCGGAGCTTGAAAGCTGGACTGCTGCCGGTGAAGAGATTCCCCTGGCTAAATTTGAAGATATTTTATTTTCAGGAATAAATTTTATCGAAGATACTCATTTTTCTCTGGCCGGCAGGCAGATGGGTGTTGAATATACTCTTTATGTCAGCAATCAGTATGCCTTTAACAAAGTTAAAGAAAATGGCATGAGCTACCATGAACAGAGCGGCGAGAATGACAAATTTGTTTCTCTGGGAGATAAGGGGCCGGATGAGACAATGTGGCCGGTCCTGGATCAGAACGGCCAGCTTGTCTATCTGCCCGGAGTATTCAGGCCTTATGATCCCGCTTCTGATGAGGGCCTGAAAGAAAAGATGCTGCTCACAACTGATGAGGATGGAACAGCTAAAGAAATTGATCTGCTTTTATATCCTTTAAGCAGTTCTGGACAGGCCCAGAATTTAAGGATTTACCGCAGGTCAGAAATTGAGGGTATCCCGTTGATTGAAGTGGGTTCTTTTGCCGCCAGAGATCGGTTTTCCTCCCGGTATCTGGAAAATTTTGTGGCAGATGCAGCCGATTTAAAAGATACCAGCAGCCTGATTATTGATATTAGAGGGAATACCGGGGGTTCGGATCAATATCCCTACAGCTGGATGCAGAAGTTCACAGGCCAGCAGAATATCAGCCGAAATTCCCTCTCTGTTAATGTACGAACGGAGGTATCTAAAAAACTGATGGAAAACAGCCTCAGATTATTTCCCGAGGCACAGCAAGATCAGCTCAGGCAGCAACTGACAGAACATTTTGATCCTCTGGAAGAAGGCTGGGGAGAAATCCATACAGCGGTTCCGCAATTCATTTCCGGCGAGACAAAGATTGTAGTTTTACTGGATTCCCGGGTTATGTCAGCCGGTGAATCCTTTGTTCGTTATCTTCAGCAGCTGGAAAATGTTATCTTTATTGGCAGCAATACCAGGGGCATGGGCATTGTAGGCAATGTCGGGAGATTTAATCTCCCCAATTCAGGAATCGAGGTTTCAGCAGGAACCACAATTTTCCTGGATACTGATCTGGTAAATCGAGAGGGAAAGGGTTATCTGCCGGATTTCTGGGTGGAGCCCAGCCAGGCCAAAGATATAGCAGTTAAAATTTTATCAGATGGAAATTGAAATAGGTGAAATAAATGGTCGGTACCGGGTTCCACCCGAAAATCCGACAAACTTTTGCCGAACTATCAGGGAATTATCACTTTTAAAATTCCTAAAATATGCTTTCCTGAAATTTAATAAAAATTAAATCATGACAAAATCCCAATTAGCAGAAATCAAAAATGCTCATCACATTGCTAATCAGGATAATCCTGAAGAATTTAATAAAGTTTTGGAAGCATTTTTACAAAATGAAATAGTGTAACCTATGTCCTGCAACATAAATGCCATTTAAATGTTAAATGGCGCCGCCCCCGCGGGGGCGTGCAAACCATATCTTAATAGAGATTCCCCATTTGAAAAGTGTAACCCAAGTTATAATATGTGACCTATAAACGATTTTAACTAATAAAATTGGGAGTACAGTTTCGGCACTGCCGGTCTCCGAAACTGCGAACGCCTGTAGGCTATTTCACTGCGGCCGAAATGGCCTGATCCAGATCCTGAATTAAATCCTCATGATCTTCTATACCCACACTCAAACGCACCAGTCCATCATTAAGCCCCGCTGCCAATCTCTCCTCTCTGGGAATGGAGGCAT
>PWHA01000132.1 GCA_003554685.1 Halanaerobiaceae bacterium | reverse complement strand
GCTGCAGTACCGGGGAGAGCCCACTGTTTATCGTGGGAGGTCATGTTATCTACTGTAGCTTCAAAGAACTTCTCATTGATCTCATCCAGCTCTTCCTGGGAGACAATATCTGTCAGCGGTAAGGCCATACCAAGCTGACCGAATTCGGGATGCCAGGAATTGCTCATCATGTAGAGATCAAAGGTGGAGCCACCTGCTATACTGGTGGAAATCTGACCGTGAAGCTCACCATAGGGATACTCCATCCATTCCACTTCAATGCCATAGGTCTCCTCGAAAATTTCAACACCTTCGCCGAACTGCTCAACATCAATATCCAGCGCTATGATACTGAGTTCATCGGGTTTCTCCGGCATGTCTTCTGCTGCTTGAACCTGCGCGAAAGAAAATCCCAGCACTAAGAGTACTGCCAGAAGCATAATTGATAACTTTTTTGCCATCTTTTTTACCCCCTTTTAATTTTTGGCATATAAATTATATCATGAATTACTTGATTAATGCAATTAATTATTCAAAGAACCAAGACCCTATTTGCCAGGAAAATAGATGACACCTCTCTCAATAAAATTGACAATAATTTTAACAAATTAGACTCAATAAAATTGATAATTATTTTAACATATTATGCCAGGTAAATTTTTCTGGATAAATACCTTATTTTCTCATGTTTTGTTCTTATCACAAATTTTATTCCTGGTTTTTGAAATAAGTGGCTATTAAAACCACGATGAAAAAAAATATCAGCCATTCAAGCATGAGAATTACCTCCAGAAAAGCTTTTTTACTCAATTGTATTATCAAATATGGACAAATATGGTCTTATGTATTATTAAGTATATCCTTATGTATTATCAAGTATATCCTTATGTATTATTAAATATGGTCTTATTTGTAAGCCCATTGGTTAATATATTTAAGTATTTTGTATAATTTTAATCTCTGCATTCCTTTTCAAAATTAAATTCTCAGACACATTATCCATACCACTTCTAATTTTTCTGCACCTAAAGGAAAATAACAATAATAATCAATGGAATAATTTCGCAAAAGCGGTCAAAAGTTTGCTTTACGTGCCCTGTCTCTCTTCTGTGAATTTTCTGTTAATTGCTGCCTCAGAAAAATTCGCCCTCGACCCGCCAACCTTGTGCAAATAGTAAAAGATATCAGGGCTGCATTGAGGAATCATGATAAATTATATATAATGGGGTAAATAAAGTTATCAGGTGAAGGGAAGAGATTAAAATTTCATTTAAATCCTATTTTTATTTATATTATACTTATATTGCAGCTATATCCTATATCAACATCTATTTTGATAGTATTGGAATCTCGGCCAGCCGGATTGGTTACATGACATCGACAGCCCGGGGTCTATCTATCTTGATATTGCCAATCTGGGGCATGGCTGCTGATTATTTTGGAGCCACCCGGCGGGTGCTGATGCTGGCCCTGGGTGTTTCTTTAATAATACTGCTGACTTTCCCCCTGGCTGAAACCTATCAGATAATATTTATCATCTTAGTGCTCTTTATCTTATTTGAAGGGCCGATTGTTTCTCTCTCCGATGCCCTGGTTTTAAATCATCTGGGAAACCAGGGAGAACTGTACGGAACCTTCAGATTCTGGGGTTCGCTGGGATATATGCTGGCTGTAACTCCCATCGGTCTGGTAATCGAACAGACCGGAGCCCGAAATCTGTTTTATATTGCTGCGGGAATTATGCTGCTGGCACTAATAAACACCTGGAAGCTTCCCGAAGGTAAGGAGATTTTCAGGGTCAGCCGGCTCAGCGATTTCAAAATGATTTTAAAGAATAAAAAACTCTTCTTTTTTCTACTCTTCACTTTCTCTCTGCAAGCTCCTCTGATGGTCCATTTCACCTTCTTCCCTATATTCTTTACAGCTCAGGGAGGAGGCGAAACTCTCTTCGGACTGGCGCTGCTGCTGGGAGCTGCCAGCGAACTTATAATTTTTCAAAAATCAACCTTTTTCCTGCGAAAAATCAAACTGCCTGTAGTGCTGCTGATTTCAGCTCTCTGCTTTTCGCTCCGCTGGTCACTAATCGGTTTGTTTCCGGTGATAACAGTTCTGCTGCTCAGTCAGCTGCTTAACAGCCTGACCTTTGCTCTTTTTCACGTGACCGCTGTTAATTATATCTCCCGTCTGATGGGAGCCGATTTCCAGGCAACCGGTCAAAATCTCTATGCTTCCACAATTGCAATAAGTTCCGTGGTAGGGAGTTTGCTGGGGGGACTGGCCTATGATGCCTGGGGTGGAAGCAGAATGTACCTGGTTGGCGGCCTGTTCTCGCTGGCAGCCGGGCTGGTTTATTTTTACCAGCAAAAATTTTCTCAAGCCTGATAAAATTTTAAGACAAAATAGCACTGGAAAGCAAAATTATGATAAATTTAGCATGAATTCAACTGCTAAACCAAGCAATAATTCTCAGATGAATCAGTATTAACATTACTAAATCAGAACTAAATCAGAAAATTGCTGGAAAGATTAATTTATATTATAATAGTAGGGAATCATAATTAGGGAATTTGAATTTGCTAGAGAAATTTCCAGAATACCCGAAGGAGAGCCAGTTAATGAATTTTTTTACTGCCCGGGAAATAACTATAATTGCTATAACTGTTGCCCTGACCGTGGTCTTTGGCTGGCTGTTTTATTTAACAGCCAATCTGCTGCCGATTCCGGGTTCCCGGTTTGTTGGGGTCACAGTATTTTCAAGTTTCATGATCTACTTCCCGGTTTATAAAATCAGACGCCGGGGAGTGTTTTTGGGAGTAGCAGCGGTTTTTGCCGGCATCATGTCGCTAATTTCTTTGTTTATGGGCCTAGCCATTGTTCTGGCCGGACTGCTGACTGAGTTTGCCGGCTGGCTGGTAATAAAAGATTATCGAGGCTGGCGTTTAATTGCAGTAACTGGATTTTTTGGCTTTTCCGGCACCCTTGTTTCTCTGCTTATTTCCTTTTTTATCATTGGAGGAGCAGCCTTTGATGCCAGAGAAATTCTTGTTCCTCTAGTTTTGCTGACTCTGCTGGCTTTCCTGGGAGGCTGCCTGGGAGCCTATCTGGCAGATCATATCATCTCCCGGTATTTAAAACAGGTGAAGTTCTGGAATCAGTGAGCACCTTCATTCCCCGCAGTTTTAAATGCTGTAGTTTAAAGTACTGAAATTATATTAGACCGGCTGCCAGAGTAAT
>PWHA01000005.1 GCA_003554685.1 Halanaerobiaceae bacterium | reverse complement strand
TAAATTGCTGCCAAAGTAAAAAACAGCCCCTGATAACAAGTTTTTTTAATCTCTGGTGTGATCTTTAAACTTTTAATTCTGGTAGGGCTCTGCCAGCTGATACAGTCTTTTTTCTGGAGATTTTAAAACCCTGCCCAGAGTTAGTTTTGAGACCCTGACCGGTCTGTCAGCCTCGAAAACCGCTGGATTATTCCTGATTTTATTGAGAGTGGCCAGTCCTAAAGCATTATTGATGGCAAAAAATTTCCGATATCCCTCAAGCGAAGGGGGGAGTGCCTGATAATAGTCCAGCAGGGGTTTGACATGGGAGGCGGCAGAGCCGATCATTCTGTTTAGAGCTTCCAGGGCTCGTTCCCGTTCATCTTGGTCAAGAAGTTCCTCTTCATTGATCCCCAACTCAGCCAGCGGCCAGAAAATCCTGCTGCGGGATTCAATATCCTCTTTGATATCTCTGGTTATATTGACCTTCTGGAGAAAAAGACCGGCATCAACAAAGTTCTCCTGAAGAATCCGGGAGTTCTCAGTTTCCTCAGGGGCCCGGAGCATAATCAGATCGGTAAGAAAGCCCCCCACCGTACCGGCTACATAATAGCAGTACTCATCCAGGCGGGCAAAGCTGGTAATCTCCTTATCCAGATATTCCTGCATTCCAGAATTCATCTCCTTTAACCAGTGATAGGAAATTTCTCTTACTGCCTGATCCAGGCTGTTATAGGCCTGCCAGATCATTTCGGTGCCGGCAACCAGCTCCTGCAGGGAGGGGCGGGAAAATTTCCGGGCCCAGTTCTGGACCTCCCGGGCCGCTTCAGGTAATTGAGATTGATTGGGCTCAAAAATAGCAGCCACCCTGTCCATCAACTTCTTTCTCCACTTCCGCTCCAGACCGGGCAGTTCATCTTCAAAGCTATCCAGCAGACGGTCCTGAAGGTATACTATCATCACCGGTTCCCTGATTTCCGGGTCCAGCAGGGGAATAGTCAGGGCAAAACTGCGAGAAACCTTTTTTAATATTTCCTGGCAAAATTTTATCGGTTCCTGGGTCATGATTAAACTTCCTCCAGTTTTAACGTCTATTAACGTCTGTTAACGTAAAATAATATTAACGTCTATTGTTGATGCGCTCCAAAAGATTTTCAGCAGCGTTATAATTCATGGAATTAAGCCTGTGATTCATAGCCGCAACTTCAAGAACCAGGGCCAGATTTCTGCCTGGCCTGACGGGCAGCAGCATGCGGGGAACTTCTACCCCCATTATGCTGTCGTTCTCCTTCTGCAGGCCCAGCCTTTCATAGTTCTGTCCCTCCTGCCAGGTTTCCAGCCTGACGACTAAATCCAGGCTGATGCTGTTACGAACTGCTCCGGCTCCAAAGAGAGTTTTAACATTGATAATGCCAATTCCTCTCATTTCCAGAAAATATCTGGTTGCTTCTGGAGCAGAGCCGATCAATTTCTGGCCGCCAGGAGACTTAACTTCAATTACATCATCTGCCACCATCCTGTGGCCTCTTTTAACCAGAGCTATGGCTGTTTCGCTTTTGCCGATACCGCTTTTACCCCTGAGCAATACTCCCATTCCATAGATATCAACCAGCACCCCGTGAATTATTTTTCGAGGGGCCAGATTTTCCTCGAGATAACTGGAGAGCTGGCTGATAAACTTTGTGGTAGGACTTTCAGTCCTTAAAACCGGAATGCCGGCCTCTTCGGCCAATTCAATCAAATCTCTAGGAGGATCTATTGCCCTGGTTATGATAACGGCTGCCGGATCAAAGGAGTAAAATTTTTTCAGCCTCTTCTCCCTGGTCTCCGGAGATAATTCCTCCAGATAGGAAATTTCCGTTCTTCCCAGCAGATGAATTCTTTCTGGAACAAAGTGCTTCCAGAAACCGGTGAGTTCCAGGCCCGGCCTTTTTAGATCGCTGACTTTTATTAAATTTTCCCGAAAATCCGAACCTGCCAGAAATTCCAGCTTTAAATCCCTGGCAATTTCTGCCAGGCTTAAAACAGGTTCAATATTTTTATTCTGCATTATTATCAACCCCTGCTGATTGCTACTGCTATTGCTCCTGCCAGACCGACATCCTCACCCAGTTCTGCTTCAATCAGCTGGCAATCCTCTTTTACTGCCGGAATGGCATGATCAGCTGCCGATTTTTCCATTATATCCCAGAATAAATCCCGGGCTTTCATCACTCCGCCTCCGAAAACGATAAGTTCCGGATTGAGGAGATCTATCAGATTGGCCACTCCTATTCCCAGATAAAAACCCATCTCCTCATATATCTCCCGGGCAGCCTCGTCTCCCTGGCGGGCAGCCCGGGCCACCTGAAAACCGGTAAGCTCCTCGGGAGAACCGTTGAAGCCCAGAAAACCATCTATCTCCTGCTGCATCAGCTTTTTTCTGGCCTCTCTGATGATGGCTGTCCCGGAAGACATAGCCTCCAGACAGCCCCGGTGCTGCTTAAAACCACAGGTCGGTCCCCCGGGATTGACAATCATATGCCCAATTTCTCCAGCACCATCACAGCAGCCGTGAAAGATCTGGCCCTGGCTGATTATTCCCCCGCCAATTCCCGTGCTGATTGTTATGTAAATCATCTCCTCAGCTTTCTGTCCGGCACCAAACATCTTCTCGCCCAGAGCGGCAGCATTAGCATCATTTTCCAGCAGAACGGGCAGCTCAAGCTCATTTTCCAGCATTTTAACAATGGGAAATCTATTAAAAGGAAGATTGGATGTCTCATAAACTATTCCTGCTGATATATTCAGCGGGCCGGGACTGCCAATCCCCAGACAGGTCAATTTATCTCTCTCAAGTTCTGCTTTCTCCAGAGCCCGGTGAATTGTATGGACAATATTTTTGACGATCCTCTTTTCTCCCTTTTCAACCTCTGTTCTGGCCCTGCTTCTGGCAACTATCCTGCCCTCGGCATCGCCTATTCCGGTTAAAATTTTTGTTCCTCCCAGATCTACACCTGCGTAATATTCAGACATCCTGACTATCATCTCCTTCTTTTCCAGCCCTTTCTTCTGTATACTGCTCCATAATCATTCTATTACCGATCATGATGGTCAAACCAATCAGTCCAAAAAACAGGATTGGAATGCCGGGCAAAATAAGCAGCAGCAGAGCGGTAAAACCGATCACAAACATAAGCCACAGGAAACTTGCCAGCATATTATCCAGAACCAGCAGCAGGGATTTTTTAATTCTCTGCCAGAG
>PWHA01000305.1 GCA_003554685.1 Halanaerobiaceae bacterium | reverse complement strand
TTAACCAGTGAATCATCCAGAATCACCGGAAGCGGAGGCTGAATTTCCCTGATCCGGCTGAGCCGCACGGCCAGAAAAAGCTGCTCGGCGGTGCCCCGGCTTAGGGCAGCTACCTCTCCCCGCTGCCGTCCATCTTCCAGCACAGTGGTAAAATCCGGCTGGCTGAGATCAGCAGGAGGGGCAATCTCCTGATACTCTCCCCCGGTAAAGCGGGCTAAAATTTGAGCTGCCGGCTGGAGCAGCTCCTCCCGGGCCCGACCAATAACCCGTTCTCTTACCTTCTCAAGAATAAAGGCTGCCGTCCTGTTCCGGGCATAGTCCTCTGCCAGCTGCCGCAGACTGGAGCGGGCCTGATCCATCTCAGCATGGGCTTCTTCGATTTTCCGGGGCGAAGCCAGTTCTTCTTTTCTTTTCTTTAGATGCTGCAGTTCCTCTTTTTGCTGCTCATGTTTTTCCTCAAAACTCTCAAGCCTGTCCTGAACCTTCTTCAGAGCAGACTCCACCTCTTCCTGGGAGGTATAATGTCGGAAAAGATGAGCAAAACTGTCCAGAATTTCACTGCCGGCATACTCAGAAACAGGCTGCTCGTTATCTTCTGCTTTCCTGCTCTCTGACAGCAGACCTTCCCTATTTTTAGCAGACTCTTCCTCCAGTTCCAGAAAGGCTTCCCTGATCCGGTCGGCAGAGTTTAAAGTTTCCTGAATCTGCCTTTCCAGCTGCTGGTACTGCTGCTGAAGTTCCTTGAACTTCAGAGCCCAACGGCCCTTTCTCCGGTATTCCCGGAGAAAATCTTCCAGTCCTGAAATCCCGCTATTAGAGTCAAAATACTGTAAATCCAGTTTTTGAAATTCATCAGTGATCTGCTGGTTCAGCTCAGCCTGTAATTCCTTGACCTGATGAAGCTGGCGGGCAACTGATAGATATTCCAGGGCTTTTTCCAGGGAGGAAAACAATTTACTGCTTTCTTCCAGCAGGCTGTCTTCCTCCGGAAGGAGAAATACTCCGGAAGTAATCACCTGATTGAGATCAACCAGCAGTTCCCGGACTTCAATCAGCTTTTCTTTCAGCTTTCTCATCTGCTCTGCCAGCCTTTCCTCAGCCAGTTTCTCCTGATGGTAGCCTTCTTTTACTTCCTTAAGTGCTGAAAAATAATCTCTAATAAGCTCTGGACCGGCATCAGGTTCAAGGCCAAGCAGCCTTTGATATTCCTCCAGTATTTTTTCCGGTTCCTGCAAAGATTTATCTATCCCGGCTATCTGTTTCTTTTTAGCGGCAAGCTTTGCTTCTTTAACTTCCAGGTCTTCCTGCTGCTCTTTGATTTTCCGGTAATTATCCCGGGTAAGCTGATAGCGGGAGAAGAAATAAATCAGGGTAAAAATCAAACCTCCTGCTCCCAGCAAAGAACCAGCAAGAAGGTTATACCAGCCTATGAGGCCGCCCAGCAGCAGAGACAAAGCAGCAGAAAGATAGGCCCGGCGTTTTACTCCCTCCGGCTCTGCCGGTTCGCTGCTCTTGAAATCTTTCAATCTGTTTTTGCTCTGCCTGAGATCTTCCTCAAGCTCATCCAGCTCCTGCTGCTCTTTTTCCCGGCGGTAATTTAGTTTTTTATATTTTTCAACATTCTCCACCAGCTTCTGTCTCTCAATAAGATCGGTACTGATGGACTCGACCATCTCAAGGTTATCAGCCAGCTCAGGCCGGATTCTGCTGGCTTCAATCCTGAGATCCTCCCGGTTATTCTTAAGCTGCTCACTGTCTTCCTGGAGCCGCCGACTCCTTTCCTTAAGGCCGGAAAGCTGACGGGAGAAATTATCCAGCTGATTCTCATTTTCCAGAAGAGCTTTACTGAAGCCATCCAGTTGCTCCAGATCTTTTCCGGGTAAAAGCTTCTGCAGCTGAGTCAGTTTTTCCTGGTAAGCTGCGGAAACTTCCTGGATCCTGGCTAGAAAATCTTCAGCCCGGGAGAGCAGTTTCTCACTGTATTTTTCCTGAATCAGTTCCCTGCCATCATGCTCCCTGAGCTTTTGCTTAAGGTCCAGCAGTTTTCGGTAATTGTGATAGTTGTTTTTCAGGATATCAAGCCGGATCTGTTCTTTCCCCAGCCTGACCAGTTCTGCCCTGGTTTCCTGAATATCTTCTTCCAGCTGAGAAATATCCCTTTTCTGCTGCTGATAATCCTGCACCTGCTGGAGGGCCTCATTCTTCTTCTTTCCAGCAGCAGCTATTTTTTCCTGATAGCTTCCAAAACTGGCCACTCCGGGATTGCCTAACTTTCCCCCGAGCTGTTTGGCCTGCTTGCGGTAATCGTCAGCAATCTCTGGAATTTTAACAATTCGGTTCAGTCCAGCTCCCAGCAGAACTGACTGAAGCCGCTGCTCCTCCTGTCGGGAGAGGCCGGCAGGAATTTTCTGAAGTTCATCCAGGCTGATGGTAAAAAGCTGGTGATAGGTAAAGGAATCCAGATTGTTGTAAAGATCCCGCAGAGTAATCTCCTCTTTATCCTCCTGATTTTGAGGGCCTGCTAGGGCCGCCGGGCTCAGAATGGGACGGGAATGTCCGGTAATTTTAAGATGAAATCTGCTGCTGTTTTCTCCACCAGATTCACAGGATAAATCGGCTTCCACCTGATATTTATCAGCAGCAGGAGGCAGGCTGTCACTCCGGGGAAAGCCGTAGCCCAGATAACGCAGCACCTGCAGCAGGGTGGTTTTTCCCGAGCGGTTGCTGCCGCCGATGACCACCAGACCGGGACTGATATCAGTGAGTTTTTCATTGTTGAAAATGCCAAAGTCCTCCAGGTATATGTCGTTAATCCTCATGCTTCCTCACCTCCGACAAAGAGACGGGATAGGATTTCTCGATGGGCAGCAGCCACAATTTCCTCCCTGGTCTGGCTGTCAGGATAAAACCTGTCAACTTCTCTTTCTTCGGGATCAGCATCGGCCTGCCAGATTCTTCCCCACTCCTCCAGCAGCTCTTGCTCCAGCTCCTCATTCCTTCCCAGTTCTGCTATTATTTCAGCAATCTCCCGGTATAACCGGTTGCTGTTTTTAAGATCCTCCAGGTCAGGCAGCCCAGCTGTGGTATTGAACTGCAGGGAATGGGTCCAGAGAAAGGGTTTTCTCCCAGAGCCGGCAAAGTAAGTGTTCAGACTCTTTTTAAGTTCTCTGACCGTTTCTTCCCTACTTTCACTTATTATTTCATGGACGGGACCCTCTCCGGTAATTAACCAGCGGACAATAAAGC
>PWHA01000291.1 GCA_003554685.1 Halanaerobiaceae bacterium | reverse complement strand
GCTGAGATTGAAGAGATTATGACAGAATCAACTTTAAAGGTTTTGGTATCCGAAGGATCTGCCCAGGTTGGACTGGCAGTTTTGCAGCCAGGAGAAAAAATTCCGGAACAGGGATTTTCCAGTCACGATGTTGAAGAAATATCATATTTGTTCAGCGGTAAGATTAAAATGGAGACCGGTCAGAAAACAGAAATCATAAATTCCGGGGATCTGGTATATAATCCAGCAGATAAACAGCACAGAACAACCAATATATCTAAAGAAGCAGCTGTAGTCCTCTGGTTTGCACCTGAATCTCTAATTTCTGAATGAAAGTTAAACTAAAGAGGAGGAAAATAAGGAATGGCAATAAGAGTAGCAGTCGATATTGGTGGAACTTTTACTGATCTAGTATCGTTGAATGAGGAAACAGGAGAAATTACTGAAGAAAAAGCACATACCACTCCCCGAAATTATGCCAGGGGAGTTTTGAATTCCATTGATCAGTCAGGCCTCTCTCTGGAAGAAGCATCCTACTTTGTTCACGGCACCACAGTCGTGATAAATGCTTTAACAGAAAAAAAAGGGGCAAAAACAGCACTGATTACAACTAGAGGTTTTCGTGATGTCCTGGAAATTGGAAGGTCACGCCGACCCGACATGTATAATTACTATTTTAGCAAACCAGAACCTTTTGTTCGTAGAGCTTTCAGATTTGAAGTTACAGAGAGGCTGAATAATGAAGGTGAAGTAGTCACTCCTCTTGCTGAAGAGGAACTGGAAGATATCATAAAGACCTGCAGAGATGAGGGAGTAGAAGCCCTGGCAGTTTGTTTTTTACATTCTTATGCCAATCCTGAGCATGAAAAGCGCTGTCAGGAGATTATTCAGGAGAAACTGCCCGGGATATCAATAACGATATCTTCGGATTTAATTAGAGAGTTGAGGGAATTTGAGAGAACCAGCACTACAGTACTTAATGCCTATGTTCAGCCTGTGACAGGTTCCTATCTAAATACTCTTGAAGATGAGCTTGATAATATCGGGTTGAAAATCAACCCTCATGCCATGCAGTCCAATGGGGGTTCAGCAACTTTTTCCATGGCCCGGAAAACACCAATTAACCTGGTGGAATCAGGTCCGGTAGGAGGAGTTATTGCTGGTAAGGTGCTGGGAGATATAATCGGAGAAGAAAATGTCATTACATTTGATATTGGCGGCACCACAGCCAAGACGTCCTTGATTAGCCGGGGTGAGCTTAAGGTAACCAAGGATTATAAAGTTGAAGAAACTCCGCGCTTTCCAGGTTATCCTATCAAGCTTCCGGTGGTTGATATCATAGAGATTGGAAATGGTGGGGGAAGCATAGCCTGGGTTGATGATGTAGGTTCACTGCAAGTTGGCCCGGAAAGTGCTGGAGCTGAACCTGGTCCAGCCTGCTATAATCAGGGGGGAATGCAGCCTACCTTAACTGATGCCAATTTAGTTGCCGGGAGGATAAATCCTGATAATTTTTTGGGAGGAGATTTTGAGGTCAGCCTGGAACAAGCCCATAAATCTCTTGAAGAAATAGCATCAGAGTTCAATATCAGTATCAAAGAAGCAGCTCTTGGAATCATTAAGAGAGCTAACAGCAATATGATGAATGCCCTGAAATTAATTTCTGTTCGCCGGGGTTATGACCCCAGAGAGTTTGTCATGGTTGGTCAGGGTGGAAATGGGGCTGTAATGGGGCCGGAACTTGGTAAAGAATTGAGAGTCAATAAAATTATTATTCCACCCCGTCCCGCCACCTTTTCTGCTTTTGGAATGCTGATGACCGACCTGCGTCAGGACAGAATACAGACACAAATTATGAGCCTGGCTGATTGTGATCTCGCTAAGATCAATTCTATTTATCAGCAACTTGAAAATGAAGCCAGAGATGTCTATTTTCAGCAGGGCATTAAGGACCAGGACCTTTTATTTATACGATCTGCTGATATTAGATACACCGGACAGGAGCATACAGTACAAACTCCGGTAGAATCGGGTAAAATTACCGACCAGGAGTTAAAGTCAATCCGGGAAAAATTTGATCAACTGCATCATAATTATTACACTTTCAATTTGCCGGAATCTCAGGCGGAATTTGTCAACTTAAATTTAACAGCCTATGCCACTGTCTCCAAACCGGAATTATCCCGGGCTAGTGATGATGGTTCTCTGGAAAAAGCGTATAGCGGGACCAGAGCAATACTTTTCAATGAGTTTGGAGCCCAGGAAAGCAAAGTTTATCAACGTCAGCATCTCCCGGTAGCAACCAGTATCAATGGCCCTCTTGCAGTCGAGGAATCAAAATCTGTTACTATTATAGATCCGGAACAGAAACTGGAAGTTGACCAGTATGGCAACCTTATCATAACCAGCAGGAGTGATATCAGATGAGTAGAATTGACCCTTTTACCAGAGAAAATATCGGACAGGGACTAATTGCTGCCGCAGAGGAAATGTTTGCCAGCTGGGGAAGGACCAGTCAGAGTACAATAATATATGAAGTTCTTGATTATGCTGCAGGTTTAACAGATTCCCGGGCAAATTTGATTGGTCAGGCCAATGGGGTAACCGGTTTTTTGGGCACCATAACTTACGGGGTTAAATCTGTAATTGATAAGTTTGGTTTGGATAATCTGAAACCGGATGATATTGTTTTAACCAATGATCCTTATACAGGAAGCGGTACACATCTCTGTGATGTTTCAGCAGTTATGCCAATTTATTACCAGGGAGAGTTAATCGCTTTTGCTTCCAATAAAGGTCACTGGAATGAAATAGGCGGGATGAATCTGGGGAGCTGGTCTACCGGTTCGACTGAGATCTATCAAGAAGGTCTGCAGTTTCCCTCCATCAAAGTTTATCGAGAAGGAGAGTTAAATACAGCTGTCCGGGATATGATTGCTGCTAATTGCCGAACTCCGGAAATGACTCTGGGGGATCTTTATGCCCAGACGGCTTCTCTACGAATAGCAGAAAGGAGGGTTGTGGAGCTCTGTGATAAATACGGCAGGGAGGCAGTTAAAGAATCAATTGATAGCTTATTGAACAAAGGTAAACAGCGGGCCTTAAATGAACTAAAAGATATGCCCAAGGGGACTTTTTCTTCAGAAGGCTACATTGATACTGAATCCAATGGAATTGATGATGTTTATATAACAGCAGAAATTACAATAACCGATGAAAAATTTATTATTGATATAACTGGAAGTGACGAACAGGTACCAGCCCCAATAAACTGCACCCGTTATGGAGCTTTATCTGCTGCCCGGGTTGCCTATCATTCTCTGGCTTCACCGGATGCGCAACCCAATGAAGGTTTTTATTCTCCCATTGAACTTAAAGGTCCTCAGGGTACAGTATTTACCGCCACCCGGCCTGCACCTATCAGCTGCAACTGGGAAGGTTTTGCCCATTTGACCGACCTGGTGGCCAGGGCTCTGGCTCCTGTGATGCCAGAAAGAATAACTGCCGGACATTTTCTCAGTATTATGGGTACAATAGTTGGTGGTATAGATGACGATTCTGGTTCTCCCTTTGTTCTTTGTGAACCACAGGCCGGGGGCTGGGGTGCAGGTGTTGATAAAGATGGAGAAAACGGACTGGTAGCGATTGATGATGGAGACACCTATAATATTCCTGTAGAAGTTGCAGAGCACAAGTATCCGATCCGGGTTGAACAGTATGCTTTCAACCTTAATTCTGGAGCAGGCAAATATCGGGGTGGATACGGTCTTTATCGGGATTATCGAATTTTAAATTCCAGCGCTGATTTAACAGTAATTGCCAGCAGATATCGCTATCCTCCCTGGGGTGTGGCCGGAGGCCAGCAGGGTTCACCAAATTACATTGAAGTTTATCATCAGGATGAAGAAGAACCGGTAACCCGGCCAACATTCACCAACTATTCACTGGTAGAGGGAGAACTGGTCAGGTTTGTTACCGGTGGGGGAGGAGGTTATGGTAAACCCGAAGAGAGGAATCCCAAACGAGTTCTGGAGGATGTCAGAGATGGATTTATTACAGTAGAGGAGGCTGAGAACGCCTATGGAGTTTGTCTTGATGCCGAAAAGATGATTGTTCTTAAAGAAGAAACCGAGAAGCTGCGCTCAAACAGGCCCTAGGATATTTTTGAGTATTTTCAGCCGGTACTGGTATGGGAGTTCACAAAACTTTAAGTGTTATTAGGAAAAACAGAACTAGTAAAAATTGCGAGTAGCTAACAGAGAGTATTTTTAAACCGGGAATTTCACTTTTTCTGGTTGTCAACCAAATAAGGAGGGAAACATGATAATGTTTAGTAAAAAATTTATTGGTCTGCTGCTGGTTTTTAGTCTATTGATGTTAATTGTCGGGTCCCCTGCAATAATGGCGGAAGATTCCAGATTGCGAGCCACCTTTTCCTGGCCTACAGAAATAGATCCAGCTGTAGGGTCGGATTATTCCAGTTCCACGGCTTTGACAAATCTTTATGACACCCTGGTATATCCTGATCCAGATGGCCCCATGAAACCTCATCTGGCCCGGAACTGGGAGATTTCAGATGATAACTTAAGCTATATCTTTTATTTAGAAGAAGATGTCAAGTTTCACGATGGTAGTAAATTTACTGCTCAGGATGTCAAGTTTTCTTTTGAAAGGTTGATGGCTGTAGGAGAGGGTTTTGCCTATATTTTTGAAGGCAGAATTGATGAGATCAATGTAATTGATGATTACACAATAGAATTTACCCTGGAAGAACCTTTTGGTCCCTTTCTTTCAACCCTGACCAGGCTTTATATTGTCAGCAAAAATCAGGTTATGGACAATATAAATCATGATGCTGATACCTATGGAGAGTATGGTGATTATGGACGGGACTGGCTGATGGTTAATGATGCCGGCACTGGTGCCTATCAGGTAGTTGAATTTGATGTTGGCCATCGACTTTTAATGGAGAGATTTGATGAATATTTTGCGGAGATGCATCCTCAAGCTCCCGGGGAGTTTGAGATGATTGGAACCACTGAAGCAGTTACTATCCGTACCGAAATGAATCGCCGGGATCTTGATATCTCTGATATGTGGCAAACCAGTCAGGCTTTTGCCAGTCTGAAAGAGATTGAAGGCATAGAACTGGTTGGCTGGCCCGATGGCGGACAGCTTTATCTAATGTTAAATACAACTGCTCCACCTCTGGACTGTGTCCATGTTAGAAGGGCTCTGGCCTATGTCTTTGATTATGATGTTGCAATCAACCAGATTTTTCCCGGAAGTCAAAGAGCTCGAGGACCGGTAGCCCAGGTAATCCCTGGCTGGAATCCTGATCTTTATCGTTTTGAAAAAAATTATGAGCGGGCTCAGGAAGAGCTGCAGCAGTCGGAATACCATGGTCAATTTTCTGATTACCCCATTGAATATGCCTGGACTGATGAAGTGCCCGATCTGGAGAGATTAGCACTGATGCTGCAGGCAGAGGCTTCTGTTGTGGGTTTGAATCTGGAAATTGTCAGAACCCCCTGGATGAGCATGATAGACCAGGCTGCCCAGCCAGAAACAACTCCCCATATTGCCAGTGTTTTCGTTAATCCTCATTATCCAGAAGCCGGCTCGATTCTGGAGAGCAAATACCATTCCAGCACCACCGGGACCTGGGAGCAGATGGAATGGTTGCAGAATGAGGAGATAGATAATATGATAGAGGATGCCCTGAAGACTGTGGACTTAGAAGCCAGAGTAGATATTTATCAGGAGATTCAGGAAATAATTGTTGAACTATCTCCAAGTATTTTTGCCCTGGATAATTTCGAGCAGCATGCCTATCAGGCTGAGTATATTGACTGGCCTCAGCCGGATAATCCTATTCCAGCAATTGGATATAATTTTGATGTCAGATTTATCGGTTTGGATACCGAACTTCGGGCTGAGATGAGGTAGTTTGATCGCATAATAAGATAAATTCAGCTGAAATAAATAAAGCAGCCGGCAAAACCGGCATCAGACCGGGCCGGCTGCTTTATATTTTTTCACTAACTTTTGATACTTATATTTCATTCACCATATGATTTTAGTATTGAGGAGGGAAGAACGTTGAATTTGAAGAAATTCATTGGTTATCGATTAATTTACTCAATATTTGTTTTGCTGGGTCTTTCAATTTTGATCTTCACCATTGCCAGAGTGGTGCCGGGAGACCCTGTTCGACTGGCCCTGGGAGCAAGAGCTTCCCAGGAGGTGGTAGAAAGCGTTAGAGCCCAGATGTATCTGGATCAACCGATTGTCCTGCAGTACCTTTACTGGGTGAGGGATATTTTTCAGGGAAACTTTGGGATATCTTTATTTACCCGGCGCAATGTTTTAATAGATATCCAGCAATTTTTGCCGGCAACTATGGAACTGGCCCTGGTTTCCGGTGTTATTATGGCAGTCTTTGGAATCCTGCTGGGTACTCTGGCTGCCCAGAAGAAAAACAGCTTGATGGATAATCTGGTCAGGCTGGTTGCCTACGTGGGAGTGGTAACACCTTCCTTCGTTCTGGCAATCTTTTTTGTTCTTATTTTTGGCTATGTCTTTAATATTATGCCTACAGCCGGACGGTTGAGTTCTTATATTCAGGCTCCCCCCTGGATTACCGGAATGATTACGGTAGACAGCTTGCTGACAGGCAATTTTGCAGCTTTTTTTAATGCTTTGCGTCATTTGCTGTTACCTGCAATTAGTCTGGCAATGGCCGGTTTATCACAGCAGGCCAGAATCACCCGCTCGACCATGAGTGACAATCTGCAAAAGGATTATATTCAGGCTCACCGCACCTATGGAATACCACGACGCCGGATTATGTCAAAATATCTCTTAAAACCTTCCCTGATACCTACCGTATCAATTCTGGGACTGGATTTTGCTGCGCTGCTGGCCAATGCATTTCTGGTGGAGTTGATCTTTAACTGGCCGGGTTTTTCCAGATATGGTATTAATGCAATTCTAAGAAAAGATTTAAATGCTATCATTGCTGTGGTAATGGTGATGGGAATTATTTTTGTCACAGTTAACATAATTGTAGATATAGTGGTGGCCTATCTGGATCCAAGAATTAGAATGGGGAGGGAACGCAGTTGAACAGCAAAAAAACAGAGATTTCAGCAGACTACAAAAAGAAGAACTGGCTGCGCCGCAAGGAAACTTTGCAGCGAGCCTGGTATAAATTTTCTGCCAATATATTATCAGTTGTTGGACTGATAATTGTAATTGCTGTTATTTTACTGGCTGTTTTTGCTCCCTGGGTTGCCCCTCATCCTGATCATGCAGGGGCTGTTGTGGATTTTACTGCGACAATGCAGTCTCCCGGAGCTGGTAACTTAATGGGCACAGATGGGGTTGGTCGGGACCTTTTAAGCCGGATTATCTTTGGTTTTAGATTTTCTCTAATGATGGGACTGGTTGTCATTGGTCTGGCAGCTCCTCCCGGTATAATTCTGGGGTTGATAGCTGGTTACTATCAGGGCACTAAAATTGATACTGCGATTATGAGATTTGCAGATATCTTTCTGGCTGTTCCCCCATTAATTCTGGCAATGTCGATAACTTCAGTGCTGTCACCTAATATCTTTAATGCCATGCTGGCAGTAACTCTTATGTGGTGGCCCTGGTATACCAGATTGGTTTATGGACTGGCTTCATCTCTGCAGAATGAATATTTTGTTCAGTCTGCTGAAGTTATGGGAGCTAGTACTCCTCATATCCTTTTTAAAGAGATTTTACCTAACTGTATTTCAGCGATATTTACCAAAATCACTCTTGACATGGGTTTTGTTATTATAATCGGTGCTTCCCTTAGTTTTGTTGGTTTGGGAGCCCAGCCTCCCACACCGGATCTGGGTACAATGGTAGCTGATGGAGCTAAGTATATGCCAGATCAGTGGTGGCTGACAATTTTCCCGGCTCTGGCGATTGTTTTTGTAGTGCTGGGTTTTAATCTGCTTGGTGACGGTCTCAGAGATGTTCTGGCCGTTGAGGAGGTATAGTATGACAGAACCTTTGCTGGAAATCAATGAATTAAAAGTAAATTACCAGGTTTTTGGTGGAGATTTAAAGGTTTTAAATGGCTTGAATCTGGAGATTTATCCGGGCGAAAAAATTGGTCTGGTAGGAGAAACTGGCTGTGGTAAAACGACTACCATGAAAAGTATCCTTGGGATTTTACATCCTGCTGCCCGGATTAAGGGAGGAGAGATTCTCTACCGGGGAAGAGATCTTCTCAAGCTTAAGGAAAAAGAGATGAATGATCTCAGGCGTCAGCATATGTCTGCTATTTTTCAGAATCCTACGGCAGCGCTTAATCCTGTTTTTACCATCGGTCAGCAGCTTGAAGATGCCATCCGTTATTCTTTCAGCCGGGAGGAAAGATTACCAAAGAAAGAAATAAAGGCCAGAGCAGTTGAGGTGTTAAATGATGTTGCTCTGCCGGACCCTGAGCGCCTTCTGAAAAACTATCCGGTGCAGCTGAGTGGTGGGATGAAGCAGCGCATCTGTATTGCTTTAGCTCTTGTTACTGCTTCAGATCTGCTGGTTGCAGATGAGCCTGGAACTAATCTGGATGTTACCATCCAGGATCAAATTCTCAGGCTGTTAATTAATCTGGTGGAAGAAAGAAAGACAGCAACAATATATATTACCCATACCCTGGGAGTTGTCCGCCAGTTTATGGATCGAGTTTTTGTGATGTATGCCGGGAATACAGTAGAGGTAGCCCCCACAAAGACATTATTCGATAACCCGGTACACCCCTATACCAAAGGACTTCTGCAGGCTGTTCCCAAACTGACCGGAGTGGAGTTCAGCCAGGGGATTCCGGGACGAGTTCCTGAATATCAGCGTCCCCCGGCCGGCTGTCGCTTTCATCCCCGGTGTCCTGACAGTACTGCTTTTTGCCAGCAGGAAAAACCTGGATTTGTAGAGGTAGAACCGGGTCATCAGGTAGCCTGTTTTACAGGGGGTGACAGTTAATGGTTCAGGAAAAAAAGTCTTTATTGAAGGTGAATAATTTACAGAAATACTTTACCACTCCCCAGGGTATAGTTAAAGCTGTTGATGATGTTTCTTTTGCTGTGGCTCCTGGAGAAACCCTGGGATTGGTGGGCGAGTCGGGATCAGGCAAAACCACAGCAGCATTTACCATAATTGGAGCCTACCAGCCTACAGATGGATCAATATACTTTCAAAATAAGCAGATATCTGGCAAAAAACGTTCCCGGGAACTAAAAAGAAATATCCAGATTGTTTTTCAGGATCCAGGCAGTTCTCTAAATCCCCGGCAGAGCGTTCGCCAGATTCTCACAATGCCTTTGAAGCTTCATAATGTAGTTCCAGCTGCTGAAATTGGCAATAAAATTCAGGAACTGCTTGAGCTGGTGGAATTGCCCCGGGATTTTATTCATAAACATCCCCTGGAACTGGGTGAGGGTGAAAAGCAATCGGTGGCTATTGCCAGGGCTTTATCTGTTAATCCCTCTTTAATAGTGCTGGATGAACCGACTTCAGCACTGGATGTTTCTATGCAGGCCAAAATCATTAAACTGCTGGGCAATCTCCAGCAGGAATTTAATGTAGCCTATATTTTTATTACCCATGACTTAAGCCTGATGAGAAATGTTGCCAGCAGGGTGGCTATCATGTATCTTGGAAGAATTTGTGAAATAGCCCGGGCAGCCGATTTCTTTCAACAGCCCCTCCATCCCTATACCAGAATGCTGATTTCTTCAGTTCCGGTGGTTAGTGAAGAGGAAGAAGCTCTTAAGCCTCCCCATTATACCTCACAGGGTGAAATACCCAGCCCGGTAAATATGCCGACCGGTTGCGGTTTTCATCCCCGCTGTCCGGAGAAGCTGGATATTTGTGATAGACAGATTCCAGAATCTCTTGCCATTGATAATAATCGTCAGGTTTTTTGTCATCTGTACCGCAAAGATCAGGAACAAAAAATAGCAGATAGCACTTTAAGACAGGAGTGATAAAATTGTCTAAAAAATTTCAACTGGGAATAGATATTGGAGGTACTTTTACCGATTTTGTCTTTATAGATGAAGCCACCGGTGAGGTTCAGCTCGATAAGACTCCTACAACACCTGAGAATCTCTGGGAGGGAATAGCTGCAGGTATCAAGTCTTCGGATTATGACCTGTCCGATTGTTCACTGCTGGCTCATGGCACAACTATTGGCTTGAATGCCTTTTTGGAGAGAAAAGGTGGTAAGATGGCTTTGATAACCACCAGAGGTTTTAGAGATGTTTACGAAATTGGCCGTCATAATAGAGTGGAGATGTATGACCTTTTCTATCAGAAACCCAAACCTTTAATAAGCCGGGAATATCGCTTTGAAGTTACAGAAAGGCTGGATGCCAACGGTGATGTTATTGAGCCGCTGGTTGAAGAAGAGGTACTGGAAATTATTAAGCAGCTTAAAGAGAATGAAATAGAATCTGTCGCCGTCTGCTTTCTGCATTCCTACTTAAATCCAGATCATGAAGAAAGAGTCAGGATGATGCTGGAGAAGCACTGTCCCGAAATTTTTACCACGATATCATCTGAACTGGTCAGAGAATGGCGGGAGTATGAAAGGACAAGCACTACTGCTATCAATGCCTATATTAAACCGGTTGTCAAGAATTTTCTGGACCAAATTTCTCAGGAATTTGAGAATAGAGGTTATCAGCATTCATTTTATGTTAACCAGTCAAGTGGAGGTTTAATATCAGCCAATCTGGCCCGGGAAAAGCCTGTCAATACAATCATGTCAGGGCCAGCAGGAGGGGCAGTAGCCTCGGCCAAAATTGGTGAATTACTGGATGAGGATAACATAATTTCCTTTGACATGGGGGGAACCAGCTGTGATGTTTCCTTAACTTACGAAGGGATAACCAGTGTAACAGTAGAGTCTAAAATTGAAGAGCACCCTGTTATGGTACCGATGGTTGAGGTTCACTCGATAGGAGCTGGAGGTGGTTCAATTGCCTGGCTTAATGAGAATAGTCGTTTGAAAGTTGGTCCGCAGAGCGCAGGGGCTGAACCAGGTCCGGTTTGTTATGATCGAGGAGGTCAGGATATAACTGTTACCGATGCCAATTTACTATTAGGAAGGCTAGATCCAGATCGATTTTTAGGAGGACGAATGTCATTAAATCAAGAGAAGGCCGCAGCCATAATCGATAAAAAACTTGCTGACCCTCTGGGGCTTAGTCAGACAGAGGCAGCGGCTGGGATCATCAAGGTTATTAATACCAAGATGGCTCATGCTATCAGAGCACTGACCGTAGAAAGAGGACTCCATCCCAATGAATTTACCCTGGTTGCCTTTGGAGGTGCAGGTCCTCTTCATGCCTGTGAAATGGCAGAAGAGATGGAGATTCCCCGGGTGGTGATTCCTGTAGCTTCAGGGCAGTTTTCTGCTCTGGGGATAGGGTTGAGTGAGCTTAGGCAGGATTTTTCCCGGCCGGTTATCAGACCTTTGAAAGCAGTCGAAATTGCTGATGTAAATCAGGTGCTGGATGGTCTGCAACAGGAGGCTAACGATATTTTCAGTCGTCAGGGAATCGGTCCAGAGGAGCTTAACACTGAACTGGCTGCTGATCTTAGGTATCTTGGTCAGGAGTATACCGTGACAGTTCCTATAACCGGAGATAGAGATGAGCTCAAGGCAGAATGGCAGGAACTGGGCAGCAAATTTGATGATTTTCATCATAGAATTTATGGACATAGTGCTGAAGGGGAACCAAAGGAATTGATTAATCTAAGATTGAAAGCCACAGCCGAAGTCAGCCAGGTTAAACTGGAAAAGCACCAGGATGAGGGAGAGAAACCACCTGCTGAGGCCTATCTTGGTGAATTAGAAACCTATTTTGCCGGAGAAGACCGGTATCTGGCCAGCAACTGTTATCGGCGGGAGCTTTTAAAGCCCGGCAACCGCATTTCCGGACCTGCAATCATTGAAGAGTTTGGATCTACAGCTGTATTGTCTCCAGACTGGCAACTTGAAGTTGATAGTTTCGGTAATTTGATTTTTTCCCGTAAGGAGTGAGGAAAATGAGCAAACAAGTTTTAGATCCTGTTACTTTGGAAATTATCCAGCATGGTTTTGTGGCTGCTGCTGATGAAATGAAAATTAATCTGATGCGCACCTCTTATAACCCGATTATTTATGAGGTGCTGGACTTCAGCGTTGGTCTTTTTGATTCTCAGGGGCAGATTATTTCTCAGGCTTCCGGTCTGCCGATTTTCCTGGGGAACTTAGGAGAAGCAATTAAAACTGTAATTAGAGATATTGGTCTGGATAATTTTGCTGAAGGTGACATTTATATGATTAATGATACTTACACTTCAGGAACTCATCTCAATGACATGACAGTTATCAGTCCTGTATTTTATCAAAAAGATCTGGTGGGTTTTACTGCCAGCCGAGCCCACTGGCTGGATATGGGTTCTAAAGATCCGGGTGGTTGGTCTCCTGATGCCACTGAAATTTATCAGGAGGGTCTCAGGTTTCGTTCAATACAACTCTATGATGCTGGTGAAGAAAATAACAGTGTCATGAGAATTCTTAAAGACAATGTCAGAATGTCAGAAAGTGTTATGGGTGATCTAAGAGCTCAAATTGCTGCCGGCCGAACCGGGGAGCGAAGGTTTCAACATATTTTAAGCAAATTTGGACCGGAGACTGTCCTGGAGGCTCTGGATGAAATGATGGCTGAAGGTGAAAAAACAGCAGAAGCAGCAATTGCAGAGATGCCGGATGGAAATTATCAGGCAGAAGCTTTCCTTGATGATGATGGGGTGGCAATGGATAATCTCCCGGTTAAAGTTCAGATTACAATTGCAGGCGACCGCATGACAATTGACCTGGAAGGCTCCTCTCCCCAGACAACCGGGCCGGTAAATTGCGGTCTGGCTGCTACCATCTCTGCTATCAGAGTAGCTTTTAAAGCTGTTACTACTCCCTTTGCTCCAGTTAATGAAGGACATTTTGCCCCGATTGAGATTAAGGTTCCTGAAGACTGCATGTTTAATGCTAAAAAACCAGCTCCATCCGGAGTTTATGGGCTGCCGCTTATGACCCTCTGTGATGTGATATTTAAAGCGCTGGCTGATGCTATCCCTGACAGGATACCGGCTTCTCATTATGCTGACGTTTGCGCTATTTTTCTTTTTGGAGAAGATCCCAGAACCGGCAACCCTTACCTTCATGTAGAACCTGAAGGAGGAGGCTGGGGAGCCTGTCCAAACCGGGATGGAGAAAATGTCATGATTGCTATTGCTGATGGAGATACCAGAAATATTCCGGTGGAAGTAATTGAAAATCGCTATCCCTACAGGATTGAAAGATATGCCCTGCGCACTGATTCTGGAGGTCCAGGACGCTATCGAGGAGGGCTGGGGCATTATCGTGATTATCTTCCTCTGGATCATGATCCCAGCTTAACCACCACTCAGGAACGTTCAAAATGTCCGCCCTGGGGTCTCCATGGAGGTCAGGAGGCCGATTATAATACCCTGATAGTAAATCCCGGAACTGATCAGGAGGAACAGATTCAAAAGTGTGCTGCTAAGCCTCTGCAGGAAGGTGATCTGATTAGTGTTAGAACCGGAGGCGGAGGAGGTTATGGTAATCCTCATGATCGCCCAGTGGCTGAAGTTAAGGCAGATGTCATCAAAGGATATGTATCAGCTGAGGCTGCCAGAGAGGATTATGGGGTGGCAATTGACCCGGAAACCTGTGAAATTGATAGAGATAAAACTGCTGAATTGCGTGATATGAGTTAGTATAGTGGAGTGAATTTTATTTTATCAATACCGGATAATGTTAAAAGATCTATAAGAAACCGGCTGGAGGTGAATTGATGGATTTCATCAAAGAGGGGCTGACGGTGGCAGATGTTCTGGAAATGCCTGAGATGAAGAGGATAGAACTCCTGGCAGGAAGTCAGGGAATAACCAATAAAATTCGATCAGTCACAGTTCTGGAAGTTCCCAGAGATCATGATCGCTGGCTGCAGGGTAATGAACTCTGCCTGACTACACTGTATAATTTTATTGAGCAGAAGGTGGATTTAATAGATCTAATCGAAAATTTATCCCGTAACAGGGTTGCTGCACTGGCTGTCCATCCTGGTTTTACCGATCAGAATAACATTACTGACAGAATGATCGCCAGAGCTGATAGCCTGAAACTGCCCCTCCTAATCCTCCCCCGTGAAATGCCGTATATTTCTATTTTTATGTGCATATTCAGGGATTTGTTAAATCGCAAAGCATCAGTTCTGGACAAATC
>PWHA01000319.1 GCA_003554685.1 Halanaerobiaceae bacterium | reverse complement strand
TCCCAGAGCTCGAACCAGATAGGAAATACCGAGAAATATGACAGCATAGCCGATAGCATTTCTGGTATTGGCAGTGAGCTGGACAAACAAAGCTGTCACAGCCGCAAAGAAAATACCGGCTACTCCCAGAGAAGCTCCATAGAGGAGGGAGCCCTGCAGGTCCATACTTTCAATTCCCAGGAGAAAGAGACCGATACCTGTCAGCAGAGCCAGGAGAATGTTAACCGTAAAGGAGGCCAGGATGGTGGCGGTGAGATTGGAGAGGCGGCCTACCGGGAGAGAGCGAATCATCTCAATCCGGCCGCTTTCTTCATCCCTTCTGGTGTGCCGGGCCACGAGAAATATGCTCATTATGGCCACAGCCAGGGCGGTAAAAACCAGCATGGTATGGGCCATCATAGCCCCATAGGTATAGTTATCCAGTCCATAGCCCGGTCCCATCATAGCCGTCATGGCAGGGTTTCTCATGGTTTCTGCATAGATCATAATTTCCTGCTGGGTGGTAAAGAGGTTGGTATAGGCAAAAGCAATGACCAGGGTAAGTGCTGTAATTATAATGATCCAGAGGGGTATTCGCAGCCGATCTCTCCGCAAAATTAACCGGGACAACCGGCCAGAATTAAGAAAATAACTGGTCTGCATCAGGATTCACCTCCCCCACCCCGGTAATGCTCCATAAAGACATCCTCTAATTTCGGCGGGGAGCTTTCCAGTTTCTTTACTCCAAATTTGCTGATGTGCTGGATTACCTGATCCAGCTCAGCTGTATCTACCAGAAAGGAGTAGGTGTTATTCTGTTTCTTTAGATCATGAATGCCCTTAAGATCATTAAGTGAGGGGATTTCTTCATTTGTTTCCAGCACCATTCTGGTTCTGGTCAAATGCTGCAGCTCATTCAGACTGCCGGATTCGATAATTTTGCCCTGGCGGATGATGCTGAGTTTGTCGCAGAGTTTCTCCACCTCGGAAAGTATATGACTGGAGAGAAAAACGGTTTTTCCCTCTTCCTTAAATTCGGTGATACATTCCTGAAAAACTTTTTCCATAAGCGGGTCCAGTCCGGAGGAGGGTTCATCCAGAAGGTAAAGGTCTGCCTCAGCCGCAAAGGCGGCTACCAGGGCGACTTTCTGGCGGTTTCCCTTGGAATAGGAGCGGCATTTTTTTGAAGGATCGAGATCAAATCTGGCGATCAGCTCCTCCCGGCGGGATTTATGATTGCTACCCCGGAGCTGGACGAAGAGGTCAATAATTTCACCGCCGGTTAAATTCGGCCAGAGGTTAACCTCGCCGGGTACATAGGCAATCCGTTTGTGAATTTCAACGGCATCCTGCCAGGCATCCCGGCCAAAGACAGTGGCTTTACCCCGATCAGCCTGAAGAATTCCCAGCAGTATCCGGATTGTGGTGGTTTTGCCGGCGCCGTTGGGACCGATATAACCGTAAACCTCACCTTCCTGCACTTCCAGGTTTATGCCATCCAGAGCCTGAACTTCCCCAAAATTTTTAGCCAGATCTTTGATCTCAATCACAGCCATAGCTCAGTCATCTCCTATCGATAGTAAATTTTTTTTAAAACCTCAAGAAAATCATGATATTCATCCCAGTAGGGCTCAAAATCAACTTCAGCCAGCTTTTTTCCCCTGATATCCTGGATCAGCTCTCTCTCGTAACCTTCTGTTGACCAGCGGATGAGCCTGGTTACCCTCTCAGGAGATATATCCTGCCTGAATAGAGAAGTATCGACATTTTGATAAAAATCTGCCAGGATCTGTTTCTTTATTCTTTCCGTCCGGGAAATTAGCTCTTCCGGTAGATCAGCGCTTTCATTATTGACATAGATAGCACCCAGAAAATTGAAAACATCGGGATTTTTACTGTAAGCCTGCAATTTCAGCCTGCTCATATTTCTGAAATTTTCAATTAAATCTATTTTATCCTTTGGTTGTTCTATTTTATTGAGAAATTCTTCGGTTATAAAATTCAGGCTGTATTCAATTAAATACCTGTAGAGATCCTGCTTGGTTTCAAAATAATAAAAAAGCGATCCCTTTGCTATTTCGGCTTCCTCGACTATTTGATTGGTAGAGGCATTTTCGTAACCATTGGTTGTAAATTCTCTCAGGGCTGCTCTCAATATCTTCTGCTGTTTTTCTTTATCCAGTCCTGTGAATTTATCGGACATGGGGGCTCACCTCCCGGAGGATGCGACTGACCGTACTGGTCAATTTAATATTATCACAATTGACCGTTCCGGTCAAGTTTAATTTTCTTTTAAACCCAGAAATTTCTAGAAAAACAAGGTAAACCGCCATGCCCTTTTGGGGCACAACAGTAGATGAAAATATTAGGGTGTATTTTTCAGGGCAAAATTAGCTTGACAGTTTTTGATTATTGTGATATAGTTTTATCAAAATGATAGATATATATAACATTATGTACGGTAAATGCAACATTTTGTGAGGAGTAGTTAATTGATTTTGTTAGAGGTAATTAATTGATTTTGTGAGGGGTAGTTAGTAAATCAGGGATTGTTAAGACAGCTGGGATTGTTATGTCAGGTAACTAGTAAGGGTATGTCAAGCAAACCAGGGGTTTTAAAAACAATTTGTGATTGTTAAACAGGGAGGTTTATAAATGCCAAAACTTATCTCCAGCCGCTCATCCTATCTGAGCATTTTAGCTGTACTGGGCCTGCTGGGTTTTGTCACCGGTAATTATGGCTTTTTTGGTTTCTTTGGTTTTCTGGGATTTCTGGGGCTGGAACTGGTTTATTATGAAAGGCGGGGGATGTAATATGGCCAGGCTTACTACAAGATTAAAGGAATATAGAGCCCGGCATGATTTAACTCAGGAACAGCTGGCTGAGATAGTGGGGGTCAGGCGGGAAACCATCTCTAATCTGGAGAGAGGGGATTACAATCCTTCGCTAATTCTGGCCCTGCAGATAGCTGAGGTGCTGGAGGCTGCGGTGGAGGAAATTTTTATTCTGGAAGATAAAGATGGAGAATAAAGATGATAAGATTTGAGTAACTGAGATTTGATAAAACTGGTTTAAAAGGGCGAAACTGTTTTCATAACCGTTTGAAAATAGCAGGGGAGCACCATAAATAAAAGCTCATGCTGAATAGGGGGAAAGTGACATGGATACAGTTTTAGAAATTCAGGATGTGGTCAAGAAATTTGCCAGCACTCTTGCGGTTGCGGGAGTTTCCTGCGAGGTCAGGCAGGGGGAGATCATGGGGGTGCTGGGTCCCAATG
>PWHA01000303.1 GCA_003554685.1 Halanaerobiaceae bacterium | reverse complement strand
TTCTCCTGCAATAACAAGATTTAAGTCCAATCCAATCCCTCCTCAATTTTTCTTAATCTGTGTTTTCAGACTTAACCTGTGTTTTCAGTTTTAGTTTTAAACTCAGGACTAAAAGTTATGACATCTGGATTAGCGCTATTTTAAGCATTATTCATTATTAGTAAGGTCTTTTAATTATTAAGCTCTCTTATAACTGCATTAAATTGGTTCATTAAGGATTTTTATAGGAAGTCTTATATGGTTTTTATTGATTTATAGTAACTATAGTAACTATAGTAAAATTTTCTGGTATTTATTCCTGGTATTTAAACGCGTTTTAATAGTTGTTTTTATGGTATTTGTTAAGAAGTTTTTTGTTCTTTTTCCTAACTGATGAGAAATTCCAGAATGGCCTTCATGAAGGCCGGGAGATCTCCGGGATGACGGGAGGTGATGAAGTTGCCATCGACAACAACCTCTTCATCTGTCCAGTGAGCGCCGGCATTGACCAGATCATCGCGAATGGCGGAGGTGGAGGTTACAGTCTTACCCTTGAGAATATTGGCAGAAGCCAGAACCCAGCCTGCATGGCAGATTGCTGCCACCAAACCGTTGTTTTCTGCCTGATATTTGACCAGTTTCAGGACATTCTGGCAGCGGCGAAGTCTGTCAGGGGCATAGCCGCCGGGTACTATTACTCCATCATAATCAGCAGGATCAATTTCTCTGGCCTTAAAATCGACCTTCAGGGGATAACCTTCCTTGCTCTTACAGACCTCACAACCGGCATCACGGCCGATTATATCAACTTCCACTCCAGCTTCCCGCAGTCTCAGAATTGGATACCAGGCTTCCAGGTTCTCATATTTGTCTTCAGCCAGAACTGCAATTTTTTTCTGTTCCAGACTCATGATATTCCTCCTTATTTTCGTATTTTCGTCAGGATATTTAAGCAAGATTTAAGCAGCAAGATTTAAGCAGAAATTTGGGTTTCTATAGTCTGCCAATCCTATAAATTCACTCTGAAAAGTTCTTCCAGTGGTTTTACCGGCATTTTTTCGTTAACTGTATTATTTGCATAATTACTGGCACTTATCAACCCTAATTATTTCATTCTGCCTGAATATTTGCCGATTAGCTGGCTGATAATATAATCTAGCTGTTAATATTATCTAACTGTTAATATAATAAAGTAAAATTTTAAGTAAAGCTGTTAAATGGATACTATTCCATTTGAGAATATATATATTCCTGTTTATATTTTCTACAAAAGCTTTATAAATCCTGCAAATATTGGTGAATAATAAAAAAACCCCGCCTGGGGGGAAGCGGGGTTATAAGCTAGATTTAATAAGGTTAGCTATAAAAAGATTGCTGATGATTTGCTGTTATAATTTACTGTTATCTATTGCTGACTATCTAATTGAAACTGCAGGTTTTTTGACTGAAACTGCAGGCTGGTTTTACTTCTTTTCTCCGGAAACTGTGAAGACAATTTCGTTAACCGGTATCTCTTTATCTATCTGAGCAAGCGCCTGATTGACGGCGTATTTGAGCCCACCGCAGCAGGGGACTTCCATTACGGCCACAGTGATGGAGTTAATATCATTTTTATCAAAAATTGAAGTCAGCTTTTCGATATAACGCTGGTTGTCATCAAGCTTGGGACAGCCGATTACCAGTTTTCTGTCCTTAAGGAGATCCAGGTGAAAATCGGCGTAGGCATGAGCTACACAGTCGGCTGAGATCAGCAGGTCTGCGCCATCAAAGATCGGAGCTGTTTCCGGCAGCAGGGAAAGCTGAACCGGCCACTGTTCTAGCTGACTTTTGATTCTGAAACTGATGTCATCGCTGCCAGCCTGACTGCGGGATGAATCGGCAGTGGATTCTGTTTCTGCTGCTGAATTCCGGGATTTTGCAGATTGGGTTGATTGTGCGGCACTTTTTGATTTCTTCTGGTCTGTTGAATTTGATGAAGCTGCCGGGTTAGAGTTAGCCGAACCGGAACAGGGTGATGTCTTCCGGGAGAGATTGTTAAAACGGGCTGAGGGACAGCCACCACCAGCAGGAACAGCGCGGGTTCTGCCAGCATCAGCTTTAACTTTAGCATTACTTTCAGCTGTGTCATTTTCGGGATTTTCGCTGATTTTACCGGGCTTATGTCCAGAAGCTGACTTCATCTTTGCCATTTCCCGGGCAACAGCCTCTTCATCAAATTCCTCTGCCTCCCGGACATCTATATTAATGGCATCTTTAGGGCATTCTCCCAGACAGTCGCCCAGGCCATCACAAAGCTTCTCTTCCTTGAGTCGGGCCTTACCGTCAATAATTTCAATTGCGCCTTCATGACAGGCGGGGATGCAGAGACCGCAGCCATCACACTTATCTTCGTCTATAGAAACAATCTTTCTTGTAACCACTTTAACCATCTCCTGTTTGCTGGTTTTATTTTAAATTTATAATTCTTCTTCACCGGGGCTATTTTTCTAATAAAATATTCTTTGATTCTTATCTGAACTGACTTCTTTTTTCTTTGTTGATTTAATTATATCTATCCAGGAGATGGAATGCTGTGATATAAATCATAGTAAACAGGTATATTTTAAAAAGTTTTGTGTATTTAAAGTTTTATGGGTTTTTTTTAGGAATCAGCTGGTTATGAATCAACTGGATTGCGGTTTGTTTTGCGGAAATGCAAGGGGTGTGATTAATTTTTTCCAGTAAAAATTTGTTTTTCCGGGAAGGGTAAATTCTCAAAATAGGCTGCTGGAAAAGAAAAACGCTAGAAAAGTAAAACGGAAGATGACAGCGTCAGAGAGCTGTCACCTTCCTGATAGGCGATTTTAGTAAAGATGCCAGGATCTCGGCAGAGGCCTAAACGGCTTTAAACCCACCGCCTGGTATGCCGGAGAAGTTAGTCTGTGGGTTTCTGATAAGTACGACGGTCTTTAAATTCCTCGGTTTTACCGCGGTTCCATTCTGAAACCGGAGAAATATAGCCAACAATTCGGGAATAAACCTTACAGCGCTGTTTTTTTGCCATTTTAGCTGCCTCCTTGTGATATTATTTAACCCAGGTCAGTAAAAATAGGTCAGTAAAGTGAACGGGAACGAGAAATTTAAATAGCTGTGATGATTTTATAAAGTAGCAAAGCAGCGAGAAAATATTCAGACACATTCTACATACTTTTTCTCCACGTAATAGAAAAATAACAGGAATTGCGCGACAATTAAGTGTAATAATAAAGTAATAAAGTATAATAAATCGGGTGATAATTAATC
>PWHA01000108.1 GCA_003554685.1 Halanaerobiaceae bacterium | reverse complement strand
GTGATGGAGCCAGCAATGAAGGGATTTTTCATGAATCCCTAAATCTGGCTGCTGTCTGGGATCTGCCGGTTGTTTATCTATGCGAAAATAACAAATTTGGCCTGACCAGCAAGGCTGAAGAGGTTTTATCAGTGGAGGATGTGGCTGATAGAGCAGCAAGTTATGATATTCCTGGAGAAGTTGTAAATGGCAATGATGTTATAGCTGTATATCAAGCCGTTAAAAAAGCAGTTGAGAGAGCCAGAAATAATGAAGGACCAACTTTAATTGAGGCTAAAACCTATCGCTGGGAGGGTCATTTTGTCGGCGATCCCTGTGTTTATAGAGATAGAAGTGAAACAAAAAAGTGGAAAGATAGATGTCCGGTAAATAGTTTGTACGGTCATTTGGAGTCAGCGGGAGTATCTGAGAATGAGCTTGATGAGATAGACAGCAAAATACGGCAGGAATTAGATAAAGCTGTTGAGTTTGCCAAAAATAGTCCTGAACCGGAAATTGATAGTATATTTGAAGATATTTATGCAGATTAGATATATAGAAAGGAGTAATTATGAGAGAGTTAACAGTCAGGGAAGCACTGAGAGAAGCTATCAGGGAAGAAATGGTGAGAGATGAAAAAGTTTTCGTAATGGGAGAAGATATAACAGAACATGGTGGCATATACGGGGTTACGAAAGGTCTATACCAAGAATTTGGTAAAGATAGAATCAGAATCACCCCAATTTCTGAAGGTGCTATAATTGGTAGTGCACTAGGGGCTGCCATGACAGGCATGAGACCTATAGCTGAGCTTATGTATATTGACTTTTCCACTGTTGCTATGGATCAAATTGTTAATCAAACTGCCAAAATGAGGTTTATGAGTGGAGGAAAACTGGAAGTTCCTCTGGTAATCCGCACCCAGGGAGGTGGGGGACGGGGGAGTGCAGCTCAGCATTCCCAAAGCCTGGAGGCATGGTTTATGCATGTTCCCGGGCTTAAAGTAGTAATGCCTTCAACTCCCTATGATGCTAAGGGGTTATTAAAAACTGCCGTTAGAGATAATAATCCTGTTTTATTTATTGAACAAAAAATGGCCTATAATTTTTCTGGAGAAGTCCCTGAAGAAGAATATTTAATACCTTTTGGAAAAGCCGATATCAAAAAAGCAGGTACTGATGTTACAGTAGTTGCTAATTCTTACATGCTTCCCAGGGCAATAAAAGCCTCTGAAGAACTCAAAGAAGAAGGTATTGATGTTGAAATTATTGACCCCTTAACTTTAGAACCCTTTGATAAGGAGACTATTATAAAATCGGTATCTAAAACAGGTAGACTGGTGGTAGTACATGAAGCTGTGAAAAGATGCGGGTTTGGGGCTGAAATAGCTTCTAAAATTATGGAAAGTGATGCTTTTTACTATCTTGATGCTCCTCTTGAGAGGGTTGCTGGGATGGAAGCTCCAATACCCTATAACGAAAAATTAGAGAATTTTGGCATGCCTGATGTAGAAGGAATCAAGGCAGCTATTAAAAGAAGCTGTTATAAGCACTAATAAGGAGGTGTGAGAAGTGCCCCATGAAATTAAGATGCCTAAGTTTGGGGAGACAATGACAGAAGGCACTATTAATAAATGGTTTAAGCAGATATCTGAGGAGGTAAAAAAGGGTGAGCCTCTTTTTGAAGTTAATACAGATAAAGCAACTTTAGAGATGGAATCGCCTGCAGAAGGAATTTTGAAAATAATTTTGGTAGAAGAAGGTGAAACGGCTGCAATTGGTGATATAGTAGCTGTCATTGCTGAAAAAGGGGAGAAGATTGATACCGATAAATACCAACCAGGCTCACAAAAGAGCATGACTGCTTCAGAAAATGAATTAACTGATAGAACTTCCAGAGAGTCAGAGGATATAAAAGTCAGTATTGAGGACAAAATTAAAGCTTCTCCCGCTGCTAAAAGATTGGCCGAAGAGGAAGGGATTGATCTGTCTAAAATAACACCCGGAGATAATAGAGATTTTATTATAGTTGAAGATATTAAAAAAGTAAAATCAGATAAAATCCAGGCAACACCTGTGGCTCAAAAGATTGCCCGGGAGAAGGAGATGAGTTTGTCTGAAATTAAAGGCACCGGGCCAGGAGGCTGGGTAAGAAAAGATGATGTAGAAAAAAAACTGGCTGATAAAGAAGCCAAAGAGGTTTTAGCAGGAACTCCATTATCCTCAGAGGATGAATCTCAGGAAATACCGATGACTGGTATCAGAGAAAAAGTAGCTGAAAGTATGGTTTTCAGTTATCGCTCAGCACCCCATGTCACTCTGACAACTAGAGTAGACATGAAAGAAGCAGTTGATTTAAAAGAAAGGTTACAAGAAAAAATTGATCAGCGGATCACTTATACTGATATTATAAATTTAATTACTTCCCGGGCCTTAAAAAAATATCCCCGCCTTAATGCTCATATAGGAGAAAATAAAATAGTTATAAAAAAAGATATTAATTTAGGAATGGCTGTTGCGATTAAGGAAGGACTGGTAGTTCCTGTTATCAATAATGCTGATTTAATGAGTTTAAGTGAACTGGCAGAGAAGAGAGAAAAGCTTGTTGAAAAAGCCTTAAAGGGCAATCTTTCTCCTGATGAAATGCAGAACAGCACATTTACTGTTACAAATTTGGGAGGTCAGGGAGTTGAAATTTTTACTCCAATAATAAATCCTCCTGAAATTGCTATTTTAGGGGCAGGGAAAATAACCCGGGAAGCTATGGTAATTGAAGGTAATATAGTAGCAAGACCTGTTATATGGTTAAGTCTTTCCTTTGATCATCGTGCTATTGATGGGGCTCCTGCCGGTGAGTTTTTAAGATATGTTAAGGAACTAATGCAAAACCCCCTGGAACTTCTACTATAATAGCTTGGCTGGAGGTGAGATTTTTGGCAAATGAAATTAAAATGCCAAAATTTGGCGAAACAATGACTGAAGGAACTATTAATAGATGGTATAAAAATGAAAATGAAGAGGTAGAGGCAGGAGAGACTATCTTCGAAATATCCACTGACAAAGCAAATCTCGAAGTTGAAGCACCTGCCAGTGGTATTTTGGCTAAAATATTGATTAATGAAGGTGAGAAAGCTGCTATAGGTGAAGTAGTTGCTGTTTTATTGGAGCCTGGTGAAAAGCTAAATAATTTTGATGAAAAATCAACTGAGATTAAAGCCAGTGGCTCAAAAGAAGATAAACCTGACAATATTGAAGCTCTTCAGTATGATACCTGTATTTTAGGAGGTGGCCCTGCAGGTTATGT
>PWHA01000017.1 GCA_003554685.1 Halanaerobiaceae bacterium | reverse complement strand
CAAAGAGGGAATCAAGAATGTAGCAGCCGGAGCCAATCCCATGCTGATGAAAAGAGGTATAGAAAAGGCAGTTGCCGAGCTGACCGATGAGATAGCCAAGATCAGCCAGCCGGTAGAGGGCAAAGAGGCAGTTTCTCAGATTGCCGCTATCTCTGCTGATGATCAGGAGATTGGTGATCTGATTGCTGAGGCCATGGAAAAAGTTGGTCAGGACGGAGTTATCTCCGTGGAAGAATCCAAGAGTATGGGAACCTCTCTGGATGTAGTTGAAGGTATGCAGTTTGACCGCGGATATCTCTCCCCCTACATGGTAACCGATACCGATACCATGGAAGCTGCCATGGAAGATCCTTATATTCTGATAACTGATGAAAAAATTTCCAGCATTCAGGATGTACTGCCGCTGCTGGAGAAGGTAGCTCAGTCCGGCAAGTCTCTCCTGATTATTGCTGAAGATGTAGAGGGCGAAGCTCTGGCCACTCTGGTAGTCAACAAAATCAGAGGCACCTTTGATGCTGTATCTGTTAAAGCTCCTGGATTTGGTGACAGGAGAAAGGCCATGCTGGAAGATATCGCTATTCTTACCGGCGGTCAACTGATTACCGAAGACCTCGGTCTCAAGCTGGAAAATGCCGATATCAGCATGCTGGGTCAGGCCAGCAAGGTAACCATCACCAAGGACGATACTACCATCGTTGAAGGTGAAGGCAATGCTGATGATATCAAGGCCAGAATTAGCCAGATCAGAAAGCAGATTGACAATACTGATTCTGACTTTGATAGAGAGAAGCTGGAAGAAAGACTGGCCAAGCTGGCCGGTGGAGTTGCTGTAATCAAGGTTGGTGCTGCCACCGAGACCGAGCTCAAAGAGAAAAAGCACCGCATGGAAGACGCTCTCTCCGCCACCCGGGCAGCAGTTGAAGAAGGTCTGGTTCCCGGCGGTGGAGTGACCTATCTGGAGGCACTCTCAGCTCTTGACAGCCTGAAGCTTGAAGGCGACGAAGCTACCGGAGTCCAGCTGGTAAAGAGAGCTCTGGAAGCACCGGTAAGATTAATCGCTGACAATGCCGGCTTTGAAGGTTCGGTAGTTTGCGAAAAGCTGAAGACCGAGCATAAGGGCAAAGGATTCGATGTTATGAAGGGCGAATATGTTGATATGATTGAGGCTGGAATCATCGATCCGACCAAAGTTACCCGCTCTGCTCTGCAAAATGCGGCTAGCGCTGCAGCCATGCTGCTGACCACTGAATGCCTGGTAGCAGACAAAGAAGACGACGACGATGACGATAATGGCGGCCCCCCTGGAGGCGGCATGCCCGGCGGCATGGGCGGTATGGGAGGAATGGGAGGAATGGGCGGCATGATGTAAGCCCAACTTCCCTGAAATGAATATTTGATTTAATCAGGCAGCACATCCCCCGGGGTGTGCTGCCTTTTTGCCTGCAGGGGGAATTTGTGGTATAATTTTTATGGTTAATGTGATAAAGAGGATAAAAGCCAGGCTACCTGGAGTGCAGAAAATATGCAGGGCAAATTTTACTGGAGAAAACTGGAGAAAGGAGCCGGGAATGGAAAGAAGAAAAATTTTGGTGGTTGATTTTGGCGGGCAGTATGTCAGGTTGATTGCCCGCAGGATAAGAGAATTGGGTGTATATAGTGAGATTGTTTCTCCGGTAGCTGGTCTGGAAATATTCAGCCAGGAGGAGATTGCCGGAATTGTACTTTCAGGAGGGCCGGCCAGCCTGTCGATGGCCGATGCTCCTTCAATAGACAGCAGAATTTTTTCTCTGGGTAAGCCGGTTTTGGGGATATGCTATGGTATGCAGCTGATGGCCGATCTTTTTCCGGGAGGGAACTTAAAGGCTGGCAGCAGATCGGAATACGGCCGGGCCGATCTCATCATCAAAGAAAGGGCTGATCTCTTTCAGGGAATAGCAATCAACGGCAAGGGAGAGGGCAAAGGGAAGGAGAGCTCTGAGAAGTTCCTGTCGGTCTGGATGAGTCATGGTGACAGCATCGAGCAGGTACCTGAGGGTTTCAGGGTCCTGGCAGAAACCGAAGAATTATCGGTGGCTGCCATGGCTGATACTGAGAGAAAATTATACGGACTACAATTTCACCCTGAAGTTGAGCATACTCGGTACGGTAGAGAAATTCTGGGCAATTTTATTTATCAGATATGCGGTTTAACCGGCAGCTGGAATATCAAAGAAATTGTCAGTGAGAAAATAAGTGAAATTAGTTCAGCGCTGGATAAGGAAGCGGGAGTGGTGCTGGGTCTTTCAGGTGGAGTTGATTCCTCTGTAACAGCTGCTCTGCTCCATCAGGCTGTTGGTGATAGACTGCAGTGCATTTTTATTGATCACGGTCTCCTGAGAAGGGGAGAAGTTCAGCAGGTAATTGACACCTTTACCAGGGAATTTAAACTTCCCTTAATAACTGTGGATGCCCGGGATAGATTTTTGAAGAAGCTGGCCGGCGTCAGAGATCCGGAAGCCAAGCGGGAGATTATCGGTGAAACCTTTGTCAGGGTTTTTGAAGAGGAGGCCGGTAATCTGAAAGGTATTACCCATCTGGCTCAGGGTACCATTTATTCAGATGTCATCGAAAGCGGGGAGCACCGGAACGCCGAGACGATTAAATCCCACCATAATGTGGGAGGGCTTCCGGAAAAAATGTCGCTTCAGATAATTGAGCCGCTGCGCGACCTTTTTAAAGATGAAGTTCGGGAGCTGGGGGAAGAGCTGGGACTCCCGGCTGAGATTATTTACCGTCAACCTTTCCCCGGTCCCGGCCTGGCTATAAGAATTATTGGAGAGGTCACCGAGGAAAGGCTGGAAATTTTGAGGCAGGCTGATGCTATATTTCAGGAAGAACTGAAAAAATCGCTGGTCAGCCAGCAGGTCTGGCAGGCCTTTGCCGTGCTGCCTGATATTCGTTCGGTTGGGGTGGAGGGAGATTCCAGAACTTATGGTTATCCCATCATTCTTCGGGCAGTTTCCAGTACCGATGCCATGACCGCGGACTGGGTTAGAATCCCCGCGGATGAACTGGATCAAATTTCTCGAAAAATTGTTAACAGAGTAAAGGAGATTAACAGGGTTGTTTATGATATTACTTCCAAACCACCTGCCACCATCGAGTGGGAGTAAAAGGAGAGGATAAAAATGGCTAAAAAGATTGAAAATGAATTGACAGATCAGTTTTTTGATGCGATTTTAGAGCTTGAGAACAGAGATGAATGCTATCGTTTTTTTACCGACGTTGCTACTGTTGGTGAGATT
>PWHA01000025.1 GCA_003554685.1 Halanaerobiaceae bacterium | reverse complement strand
TAATTGTAGGTGGAGCACCGGTTACCAAGGAATTTGCCGATGAGATAGGAGCAGACGGCTGGGCACCGGATGCTGCTTCAGCCAAGGATCTTGCTTTTGAACTTCTGGAAGATAAATAGGTCAGGGGGGTAAATCATGAAAAGCAGTTATAAAGTTAATGCAGGAACTGTTCTAGAGGTTCTTTCTGAAGATCAGATAAATAAGATCCTGGAAGCCTCCATGGAAATTCTGGAGAGTACCGGGGTTGTATATCATGATGAAGAAGCTATTGAAATCATGAAAAATGCCGGCTGTTTTGTCGAGGATAACAGGGTCAGGATTCCGGCCCGTCTGGTTGATCAGGCAATATCAACAGCTCCCAGCAAGGTAACTCTCAGCAACAGCCGGACCAGGGAGCGGGTAATGGAACTGACCGGTAATAATGCTTATTTTGGCACCGGTTCTGATACACCAAAGTTTATCGATCCCTATACCGGTGATAGAGTAACAGCCAGCAAAGAAACTGTTTCTATGGCGACCAAGACCATAGATGCTCTGGATAATCTGGATTTCGTCATGTCACTGGGTATTGTCCAGGATGTACCTCAGCCCGTCTATGACCGGCATCAATTCCAGGCCATGGTTCTCAATACCTCCAAGCCGATAGTTATTACTGCCAATGACGTGGCTGGCTATGCCGATATAATTGAAATGTGCGAGGTAGTTGTTGGGGGGGAAGAAGAACTGAGAAATAATCCCTTTATGACCCTCTATGCTGAGCCGATTTCTCCCCTGCAGCATGCAGAGGATGCGGCCCAGAAGCTGGTGCTGGCCGGCAAGAAATCACTGCCGGTGGTTTATACTCCCTGTATCATGGCAGGTGGAACCGTACCGGCTACCCTGGCCGGAGCAATGGCCAACGGGCTGGCAGAAAGCCTGAGCGGTCTGGTTCTAAATCAGCAGACTAATGCTGGCAACCCCTTCATCATGGGGGGAGTTTTTACCATCATGGATATGAATACCACCATTTTTTCCTATGGAGCTCCTGAGTTTCATCTGATGCAGGCCGGTCTGGCTGATGTTTCTAATTATCTGGATATTCCGATGTTCGGCACCTGCGGCTGCTCCGATTCCAAAATTGTTGACGAGCAGGCTGCCATTGAAGATGCTCTTTCGATCTTAATCACCGCCCAGTCGGGAGCCAATCTCAACCATGATGTCGGTTATATTGAACATGGAAATGCCGCTTCCCTGGAAAACCTGGTAATTTCTGATGAACTGATCGGTTACGCCCGCCGAATAGTGCGGGGCATTGGAGTTAATGATGATACTCTGGCCACCCATGTAATTGATAGAATAGGTCCCGGTGGACATTTCCTGGGCGATGAACACACCATGAAATACTTTAAAACCGAAACCTGGTATCCAGAGCTTTTCCAGCGGGTATTCTATGACAACTGGGAGATGGATGGTGAAAAGACTCTGTTTGACAGGGCCAATGAAAAGGTGAAGGATATCCTGGAAAACTATGAACCGGAACCGCTGCCCGATGATGTTGTTAAAAAGCTGGATGAAATTGTGGAACGGGCTGAAAGCAAAATGTAAAAATAAATGCAGGAATTGTTCCGGTCAATGTTTAATAAGTTATATTAGTGTATAAAATAATAATATATAAAAAAATATTATATAAAACTATAAAGCAAATATAAAAAACAAAAAATGAACATTTCATCAGAGTTGTTTTACTAATCAGAGTTATATTACACTCATATCAGAGTTCATTTTAAAAATATAGGCAAATACTATTGTTTCAGCTGTTGAGCTGGAGGAGGCGGGAAGATGGCAAATCTTGCTCTGGGGATCGATACCGGAGGAACCTTTACCGATGGAGTGGTAATAGACCTAAACAATGAAGAAATAATAACCAGCACTAAAACAATCACTACCCGGAGTGATTTAACTCAGGCTATTGGCAGCTGCCTTACGGAACTTCTCGCTGTTCCGGAAGTAAAAACTGATGATATTAAACTGGTCTCGCTCTCTACCACCCTGGCTACCAACGCTATTGTTGAGGGCCAGGGTGCTGAGGTCGGGGCCATCATGATTGGCTTTGATCCTGATGAGGACCTGCCAACCCGCCATCAGCGGGTGGTTACCGGCGGGTGTACCATCAAGGGTAAGATTAAAGAGCCGCTGAAGGAAGAAGAGGTTCGCCGGGCTGCCCGGGAACTACAGGAAAAAGTTGATGCCTATGCTGTCTGTGGTTATCTGGGAATAAGAAACCCTATCCAGGAAAAAGAGGCAGCCAGGATTATCACTGAAACCACCGGTTATCCGGTGGTAGCTGCCAATCAATTAAGTTCTGATCTGGGTTTTCAGGAAAGAGTTACAACTGCGGTTTTTAATGCCCGTCTTTTACCTCTGATTACCGGATTGATTGATAGTGTAAAAAAAATGCTGGCCAAAAATGAAATTAATGCCCCTCTGATGGTTGTCCGGGGTGATGGCAGCCTTATCAGTGAGCAGGAAGCCCGCAGCAGGCCGGTAGAAACATCTCTCTCAGGCCCGGCAGCCAGTGTGGTTGGCGCCCGGCAGCTGGCCGGTGTTAATGACGGTATCATTGTTGATATGGGAGGCACTACAACCGATCTGGCTGTTTTGCAGGATGGTTCTCCCCGCATAAATCCCCAGGGAGCCCGGGTTGGCGGCTGGCATACCAGAATTAAGGCTGCCGATATTAGAACCATTGGTCTCGGCGGTGACAGTCTGGTTAAAGTTTCCTCTGAAGGAGAGCTTGACCTGGGGCCTCAAAGAGTCTTTCCCCTATCCTGGGCCACAAACAGGTATCCCCATCTGCTGAAAGAGCTGCAGCAGATCGAACGCTTTGCTCCATTTCCTTTAACCTATCAACCTGTGAGTGCTCTGGTTCATATCAGAGATCCCGAAAAATTTTCCCTTTCTCGGCTGCAAAAAAACATTCTGGAAGTTATCAGGGAAAAACCTCATACCATCTGGAAGCTGGCTAAAAAGCTGGAGGTTGATGCTGAACTGCTTACCTGGGAGAAGCTGGTAGAAACCGGCTGTCTGCACAGGACTTCTCTTACCCCCACAGATATACTTCACTGGAAGGGAACTTATACCGACTGGAACCGGGAGGCTGCCGAGCTTGGCCTGAAAATTATGGCAGAGCGCCGGGGCCAGCAACCGAAAGAACTGGCAGAGGATGTTCTTTTTCTGGTTTATTATCGAACGGCACTTCTGGTGGTAGAAGCAGCCCTGGAACAGGAAGGAGCTGAACTGGACTTCTCCTCCCGCGAAATTGAGTACCTGCTTGACAGGATGCTGGTTAATCCTGATGGTGAATTTCTGGACTTAAACCTGAAACTCAATAAACCACTGATCGGCGTTGGAGCCCCGGTCCGGGCTTATTTCCCGGAAATTGCCAGAATGCTGAAGGCAGAACTGAAACTGCCCGAGGCAGCTGAAGTGGCCAATGCCGTTGGAACTGTTATGGGTAAAATAATTGAGCGGATGACTATAATAATTAAACCTGATGAGGTTGGAGCCGGCTATGCAGTCCATACTCCGGAGGAAAGGCTGGGTTTTAAAGATCTGGAGGTTGCTCTGGCTGAAGCTGAAAAAATTGGCCGGGAATTTGTTCTTAAGCGAGGCCGGGAAGCCGGGGGTAAAAATTTAGTAATTAACATGGAAAGGGAAGATAAGTATGGCAGGCTTTCATCTTTCCGGGAAGAAGACAAGATATTTATAGAAACCAGGCTGGAATTTTCAGCAGTTGGTAAACCCTGGACTGCCTGAATAGGAGGTTTGAAAGAGGTGGATAAAATAATAGCCTGCTCTACTATCAGACCCGAAATTGAAGCATTGAATCCTGGTATGGATTATCAGTTTATGGAGTATGGTTTGCACCGAACCCCGGATAAATTGAACAACAGCTTGCAGGAGGCAATTGCTGAGAGTGAATCACAGGGGTACAGGTGCATCAGACTGGGCTATGGTCTCTGTTCTCATGGCACCTCGGGCTTGAGCGGAGAAAGTGCTACCCTTATTATTCCCAGAGCTCATGACTGCATCTCACTGCTGTTAGGATCAGCTCAGAATTACATGCAGGAATTTAAAGCTTCTCCGGGAACCATTTATCTTTCCCGGGGCTGGATTGAGTTTGGCGGTGATCCCATAAGTGAATATGAAAACTATGTAGAAGTAGTCGGTGAGGAGATAGCCAGGGAAACCATAGAAATGGAGTACCGCAATTATACCAGGCTGGTTTTTATCAACACCTGGCTGCCGGAGAAAGAACTTATAGAATATCGGGAATATGCCCGCAGGGTGGCTGATTTTATCGGGGTGGAATACAGTGAGCAGGAAGGTTCTCCAGACCTGTTGAATAAGCTGATGGAGGGAGAAAAGAATCAGGAAATTGCTCACTTCCCGCCGGGAAGGCTGGTTTTGCGATCCAATCTGGTTTGATTTCAAAACCCTTATAGCATTGCAAAAATTTTGCTTTTTTTTAAAAATTTGCTGGGTTTTCATTGTTCTACAAAGCAGCATTTTTCTCCCAACGGGAGAATTTATCTGAGTTAATCAGGTAAACTATAAAAATCCAGTGATGGGGAGGTAGAAAATAATGATTGTTATCGGTGAATTGATTAATTCCACCAGAGATGAGATTAAAGAAAAGATTGCTGAGCGTGATAAGGAATTTATCCAGGATGTAGCCCTAAAACAGGAAAAGGCAGGGGCTTCCTATATTGATGTAAATGCCGGAGCCTTTGTGGAAGAGGAAATTGATCATCTGCTCTGGCTGGTAGAGGTTGTCCAAGAAGTTGTGGAGAAGCCGCTGGCTCTGGACAGTCCCAGCGCCAAGGCCCTGAAGGCTGCAGCTGAAAAGCATGAAGGCATCCCTCTGATAAACTCCATTACCCTGGAAGAAGAACGTTATGCCAACGTGCTGCCCATTGTCAAGGAGTTTGATGCCAAAGTTATTGCGCTCTGTATGAGCGATGAGGGAATGCCTGATAATGCCGAGGACAGGATCAATTATGGCAAAAAACTGGTCGATAAACTGATTGAGGATGGGGTACCGGCAGAAAATATCTTTGTCGATCCCATCATCAACCCCATCAGCGTTGATGGCACGGTGGGCCTGCAGATACTTGAAGCCATTGAAACTATATCCAATTATAATGAAGATATTCATATAACCTGCGGCCTGAGTAATATCTCCTTTGGCCTGCCGCACCGTTCTCTTTTAAACCAGGCCTTTATTGTAATGGGGATCAGCCGGGGTATGGATTCGGCCATAATTGATCCTCTGGATGAACACATGATGAAATTGGTTAAGGCTGCTGAGGTTCTCACCAATGCTGATCAGCATGCTATGAATTATCTCAAGGCTTCTAGAGCTGGAGAACTGGATTAAGCAAATAAAAGGGGCGAAAAAAATGTCAAGAATAGCTGTTATAGGAGGTGGCATAGCGGGCTGTACGGCTGCGGCCGAACTGGCAGCAGCCGGGCAGCAGATACTGCTGGTGGAAAAAGAGGACAGCCTGGGGGGAAATATTAAAAACTATGGCTGTAAAGCTGATAGTTTATGTACCCGCTGTAATCTTTGCCTGGTAGATACTGTTTTTAATGAGGTGCGCGAGAACCAGGCAGTTGAAGTAGCCTATAACACCACGGTGGTGGACTGTTTGCAGGAGAAGGATGAATATACTCTGATAACCTCGGACGACGAGGGAGAAAAAGAGGTTGGCGATATTTCTGAAGTTGTACTGGCCACCGGCCATACCAGATGGTCGGAACTGGAAACAGGTACTCCAGAAATATTTCAGGATGAGAGAATTATCTGGGCCAGTGATTTTGAAGATATGCTGGAAGAGAGACAGGACCAGCTTTCCGGACAATCCCTGGAGTTTGATCTGGGTTTTGCCCCGAAGTCGGCTGTCTTTTTACAATGTAATGGGTCCCGTAATCTGCAGGAAAAGGCCCAGTATTGTTCCCGGGTCTGCTGCGGTTATAATTATCGGATTGCCAGGGTTTTAAGGGAGAATTTTCCTGAGATGGAGCTCAGCATGTTTTTTATTGACATGCAGGAGGCCGGTTTTTTAGTTAATCTCTCCCGCAGGGATTTACAGGAAAGAGAAATTGCTTATTATAACTGCAAACCCCTGAGGCTGGAGCGCGGTCAGGATTCCTTAATAATTCATTATGAGGATCAGCAGTCCGGCAAAATGGCCACCATCGAAACAGATCTTCTGGTTCTATCCGAGGGAATTCATCCCGGTCCCGAGCATGATAGATGGGCCAGGATTTTTAACCTGCAGCAGACAGAGGATGGATTTTTAAGGCCGATCTGGCCTCCCGAGGAAAGTGGAATTTATCTGGCCGGAACCATTACCAGCCCGGGTGATATAGCGACTACAATAGCTGAAAGTAAGACAATGGCCTACCGTCTGCTGGAAACCAGACAGACCCGGGCTGAGGCTTAATGAAAATGTGTTATCACACAAAGGAGGTTTTTTAATGTCAGGGTCAATAGAACACTACGATGTTGCCTACATTGGCCAGGCTCTCAAGAATAATGAGCTGTCCCAGGTTACCCTGCCTGCCTCTTCCCTGACAGAATGCCGGGGTGAAATAGGCAATTTTACTCTGAGCTATCAGGCAGAAGAAGAACTGGAGCAGATTCAGTCCAGTAACATTGTGATAAATTTGCCCCATCAGGAGGAATTACCGGTTGACTGCTGTCTTTCTTTAACCGGGGTTGGGAATGAGTTTCTGGCTGAAGCTGAAGGAGAGGAGCCGCTGATTATAATTCAGGATTATCAGGATCTATCAGCTGCCGCCTTGAGTCAGAGGGGTTTGAAACTGGCCCTTCAGGCCAAATCAGAAGATCCAGCCAGGGAAGTTTATTATTTTTATCAGGCCATGCGTTTTATGGATAATAACGATGAACTCTATGAAGAAGCCCGGCGCCAGGAGGTAATTTTTCTCAAGCATGACCTGGGGGAGCTTAAGATTTCCCAGGAGGGTGAAGTCTTTTACAGCCGGGAGGATATTGAATTGAGTCTCAGCGGAGAACTGGTGGTAGCTCCGGAATTAAAGCCGGCCGCGGAAGTGGACAGGCTGGCCCAGATCTTTAATGTCACCCGGGGTCCACAGGGCTATCTCCAGGTTGATAATATTTATCTCCAGCCTACCCTCAGCGGAAAGCGGGGTTTGTATGTCCTGGGAGGCGCCAGGGGCCCTAATGCCCTGACCTATCACCAGGAAGAAAGGGAATTTACCCTGCAGGAGATCAAACGCAATCTGGCCGGGGTAGAGGAGCTGGATGAAGAGGAAAGATCCGTGGATGATCAGAAATGTGTGGTCTGCTATACCTGTTATCGGGTCTGCCCTCATGGAGCGATTCAGCGGGATGAAGAGTTGAACTCCATGCAGATTATGCCGCTGGCCTGCCAGTCCTGTAATCTCTGCATCAGCCGCTGCCCCATGGGAGCTATTTCTCGGAGTGGAGAGGCAGAAAAACAGCCTCAATCGGATCGTCAGATAATCATCTGTGAGAATTCTGCTGCTCTGGCCCGGGAGAAGGCTGATTCCGATCCAATGGCCGGGCTGGAAGTAACTGAAGTTCCCTGTGTCAGCACGGTGAAAAAGGAGCATATTTACCAGCGTCTGGCAGGAAGTGAAGGCGATCTCCTTATTCTGGGCTGTATTTCTGAAGCCTGCAAGCATTTAACCGGCCACGATCGCTGTGAACAGGTTATCAGCTCGGCAAAATCAGACCTGGAAAAGCTGGATCTGGATCCAGAGCGGGTTAATTATCAGAGGCTTTCTCCCCGAATGGCTGCTGATCTCTCCGCCTATCTGGCTGACTGGAAGGGGGAAGTTCTGCAATGATTGTTGGAAAACTAAAGGATGTAGATGAGATAAAAGATATGCTGCCGGAGGACCTGGAAAGCCTGTTTATTATTGGCTGTGGAACCTGTGTCTCTGTCAGCCTGGCCGGAGGAGAAAGGGAAGCTAAGTCTCTGCGAGATCTGCTTGAGCTCTATTTCAGGAGTCAGGGACGGGATGTTAAAGTAAATACAGCCACAATTAAAAGACAGTGCGATGATGAATTTATTGACTCGGAAGAGCTGGCCATTTCAGAACATGATGTTGTGCTGTCACTGGCCTGCGGGGTTGGAGTTCAGCACCTGGGCATCAAACATCCCGGTAAGATGATTTTGCCGGGAGTCAATACCACCTTCTACGGACGCAATTCCGATGTCGGAGAATGGGAAGAGATGTGCCTGGGCTGCGGAGATTGTATTCTGGATGATTTTGCCGGTGTCTGTCCGGTAGCCCGCTGCTCGAAAAGCCTCATCAACGGTCCCTGTGGAGGGTCTCAGGACGGAAAATGTGAGGTCGATGATGAAATAGATTGCGGCTGGGATTTAATCTATAACAGGGCTAAAGAAATCGGTCAGCTCGACCGGCTGCTGTCCTATGAGGGACCAAAAGACTGGTCCACCGCTCGAGATGGCGGTGTCCGGAGTCACAAAAATCCGGAGTTTTTCAGTGAGTGAAAGGGGAATAGGTAATGGCTGAATATATATCTAAACTGGAACAGTTGCTGGAAGAGGGAGAATTTGTAGTTTGCAGTGAGATGGGACCTCCCATCGGGGCGGATCCCGAGTTTATCCGGAAAAAATGTGACGATGTTAAGGGATATGTTGATGCCGTTAATATAACCGATAACCAGACAGCAATTATAAGAATGTCCAGTATTGCTGCTGCTAAGATAGCCATGGAAGAGGGCCTGGAAATGATCATTCAGATTACCGGCCGGGATCGCAATCGTATCGGAATCCAGAGTGATCTTTTAGGCGCCAGCGCCCTGGGTCTCAGCAATGTTCTCTGTCTGACAGGAGATCACCAGTGCTTTGGCAATGATGAGGATGCCAAAAATGTCTTTGATCTGGATTCGGTAAGTATAATCAAAGCTTGTCAGCAGATGACCGAAGAGGGCAGGCTGATTAACGGTAATGAGCTTAAAACCGAACCACCCAGGCTTTATTACGGGGGAGCTCATAACCCCTTTGCGGATCCCTTTGAAATGCATATGATGAAACTGGAAAAGAAAATTGAAGCAGGCATGAAATTCATCCAGACCCAGTGTATCTATAATCTGGAAAAGTTTGATTACTGGATGGAAGAGGTCAGAAAGCGGGGGCTGCATGAAAAGTGCCATATTATGGCCGGAATCCTGCCCACCCGTTCTGTTAAGGCCTTAAGAATGATGAAAAAATTTGTAGCCGGTATGGATGTGCCGGATTATACAATTGAAAGAATGGAAGCTGCTGAAGATAAAAAGGCTGAAGGAGTAAAGATGGCAGTTGATATTATAAATCATGTTAAAGAAATTGAAGGTGTCAGAGGTGTTCATCTGATGCCGGTTGCCTGGGAAGAAATAACCCCGGTAGTTGTAGAAAAAGCCAATTTATATCCACGACCGGAGGTGTAAGAGGAAATGAATAAGGAGTTTAAACAGACTATTAAAGGCAGACCAGGGGGAGAAAATTTAAGCCTCTGCTATAGCTGCGGCAGCTGTACGGCTACCTGTCCGGTCAGTGAACAGGTGGAGAGTTTTAATCCCCGGCTGATAATTAAGAAATCTCTGTTGGGCTTTCAGGAGGAGGTTCTCTCCGGTGAGGAGATCTGGCAGTGCATTCAGTGCCGGAGGTGTGTCTCAGCCTGTCCCCAGAATGTTCGCTTTGCTGATATAGTTAGGGTTCTTCGGGAACTGGCCGTTGAAGAGGAATACTATCAGGAAGATCTGGAAGCCAGGCTGGATGATTTTGATAAAAAAGTGCTGCGCTTCAGGCTTGACAGCCTGGAAGAGGTGCTAACAGGAGATAAGGATTTTTCCGATATTGAATTGAAAGCAGGTGGTGATTAAGATGCCGGATCCTGTAGTCGTTGTCGGAGGTGGAATAGCAGGCATCCAGGCTGCAACTGATCTGGCTGAAATGGGCATTCCGGTATATCTGGTAGAAAAGAGTCCCAGTCTGGGAGGGCGGATGGCTCAGCTTGATAAAACCTTCCCGACCAATGACTGTTCAACCTGTATTCTTGCTCCAAAAATTACCTCCTGTTACAACCATGAAAATGTAACCACCTATACCATGACCGAGCTGATTAATGTGGAAGGGGAGCCCGGCAACTTCCGGGTCCGCTTGAAGAAGCGGCCCCGCTATGTTAATGAAGAGAAGTGTACCGGCTGCGGAGACTGCCTCGATAAATGTCCGGTCAGCATCTCGGATGAATATAATATGGAAATGTCAGAATATGGGGCCATCCACAAATATCAGCCTCAGGCTGTTCCCAATGTGGCAGCTATCGACCCCGAGCACTGTTTGAAATTGACCAAAGATAGGTGCGGGGTCTGTGAGAAGGTCTGTAATTTTGATGCCGTGGAGTATAAGCAGAAGGAGAAAAAGTTTATAGTTCAGGCAGCTTCAATTGTTTATGCTGCCGGTTATGAGGGGTTTGCCGGCGATCTGGTCAGCGAATACGGCTATAAAGAGCATGATAATGTAGTAACCAGTCTGGAATATGAGCGGATTTTAAATGCCGCCGGTCCCACCGATGGTCATATTGTACGTCCAACCGATGGAGAAGAGGCCAGGAGGATTGCCTTTATCCACTGCAGCGGCTCCCGCGACCGCCGGACTGATAAAAATTACTGCTCTTCGGTCTGCTGCACCTACTCAATCAAGCATGCTCTGATCACCAAGGAGCATCTCAAAGATACCAAGGTAGATCTCTATTATATGGACATCAGAACCTTTGGCAAGGGGTTTGAGCGCTACTATAACCGGGCCCAGGAAACCGAGGGTGTTAACTTTATCCGTTCCCGGGTCTCCGAGATTGAGGCCGGCAGCCAGCCGGGAGATCTTAAACTCAAGGTGACTGATGGTGATAATGGCTTTGCTGAAGAGGAGTATGACCTGGTGGTGCTGGCTAGCGGGCTGGCTCCTACCCGGGAGGTTACCGATACCCTGCAGAAACTCAAGGTCCGCACCAATAAATACGGTTTCATTGATATTGATGAATTTAACCCCCTGAGCACCAGCCGAAAGGGAATTTTTGGCTGCGGGGCTGTGAACGGACCCCGGGATATTCCCGAATCTGTTATGGATGCCAGTGGGGCAGCGGCTCTGGCCGGGCAGCATGCTGTGCTTGATGTTAATGATATGGGAGTGGAAAGCGCCGGCGAGCAGGAGTACCGGGTTACCCAGAATGAGCGGACCCGGGTGGGGGTATTTGTCTGTCACTGCGGTACCAACATAGCTGGAGTTATAGATGTTGAGGAAGTATCCCGCCGGGCCAGAGGAATTCCCTTTGTTGAGCATGCCGAGGATGTCAAGTACCTCTGTTCCTCGGACAGTCAGGAGCTTATTGGAGAGCGGATTGAGGAGCATAATTTAAACCGGATTGTGGTGGCTTCTTGCACCCCCAGAACCCACGAACCGCTTTTTATGGATGCCATTGCCGAGGCCGGACTTAATCCCTATCTGCTGGAGATGACTAACATTAGGGATCAGGGTTCCTGGGTCCATAAAGATGAGCCGGAGAAAGCAACCTGGAAGGCCTATGAACTGATCAGGGCCGGTGTGGCCAGGGTCAAGAATGCCCTGCCCCTGGAACGAGGCGAGGTTGATAATATCGCCCGGGCTTTGATAGTTGGGGGAGGAGCAGCTGGACTGACGGCCGCCCTGGAACTGGGCAGGCTGGGTTTCCCGGTCTCGCTGGTTGAAAGGGAGACTGATTTGGGTGGCCATGCCACCAAGCTGGAACACAGCCTGGAAGGGCGTCCGGTCAAACCGCATCTGAAGCGATTAATTAAGGAAGTAAGGGAGCATGACCTAATCGATATCTATGCCGGTCATAAAATCAAAGATATTTCCGGTTTTGTCGGTAATTATAAACTGGAATTGATTCCTCCCATTCCCGAGGAGGCAAAAGGGGAAGATGAACTGGTGGAAATTGAAGGTGGAGTTGTAATTGTTGCCACCGGAGGCCAGGAATTTGAACCCGAGGAATACAGCTATCGGGACTCCGACCGGGTTATCACCCAGCTGGAACTGGAAGAGGGACTGGGACAATCCGACGGGCTCTCGGTAGAACCTGATGATTTAGAGGAAATTTATATGATTCAGTGTGTCGGTTCCCGGGAAGAGGACCGCCCCTACTGCAGCCGAATCTGCTGCAGTCAGGCTTTAAGAAATGCCGTTAATCTCAAAAAACGGAATCCTGAAGCTGAAATCACCATCCTGTACCGGGAGATGCGCAGCTATGGCTATTATGAAGATCTTTACCGTCAGGCCAGGGATCTGGGAATTAACTTCAGCCGCTATGAGGTTGAGAATAAACCCCGGGTGACCGCTGAGGGTAATGGCCGGCTCTCCCTGCAATATGAAGAGCCCTTAAGCGGCCGGGAAATAACTGTTGAGCCCGATCTCCTGGTGCTGGCTGCAGCCATTCTGCCCCGGGAGGACAATCTGGAACTCAGCCAGATGCTGAAAACACCGCTCAATGAAGATAATTTCTTCCTGGAGGCCCATGTCAAGCTCCGTCCGGTAGATTCTGCCACTGATGGAATCTTTCTGGCCGGTCTTTCCCATGGACCCAAGAATTACTCGGAAAGTCTGGCTCAGAGCCGGGCAGCTGCAGGAAGAGCGGCTTCAATTTTAGCCCGGGAGTATCTCCTGACCCAGGCTACAGTCGCTGAAGTTGATGAAGAACTCTGTATTGCCTGCGGGGACTGCGAAAGAGTCTGTGCTTACAAAGCCATTGAAGTTAACGAAGAAGAGGATGTTGCTGAGGTTAACCGGGTTCTCTGCAAGGGCTGCGGCAACTGTACCGGTGTCTGCCGTCCCCATGCTGTCGATCTCCATGGATTTATGAATCAGCAGATAATTGACGAAATAGAAACCCTGCTTGCTGAAGATGACAGTGAGCTGGCCAAGTCAGGAGGGGTGTAAATGGCAACCGCCCGTAAAGAAAAGCAAGATCAGCAGAAGGAATTTGATCCCAAAATAATTGCCTTTCTCTGCAACTGGTGCAGCTATGCTGCGGCAGATCTGGCCGGCAGCAGCAGATTGCAGTATCCATCCAATATTCGCACGATTCGAATACCCTGTACAGGGCGGCTTAATCCCCTGCTGGTGATTAAAGCTTTAAATAAGGGAGCAGACGGTATTCTGGTTTCCGGCTGCCATCCCGGTGACTGTCATTATATTGATGGTAACTACTATGCCCGCCGGCGATTTACCATGCTAAAGGAGCTGCTGGAGTTTTCCGGAGTTGAACCGGAAAGATTGAATTTTACCTGGTGTTCCGCAGCTGAAGGGCGCCGTTTTGCAGAGATTGTCAGGAAGGTTGTGGATCGGGTTGAGTCTGTAGGGCCCTGGCAGGGCTTTTTGTCAGAACCTGATATTGCGGCAGGAATAGAGGTAGGTGAAATTGAAGATGGCGACTTCCTATAATGAGATCACCAGAGAATTACGGGAAATAGCAGCTGAGGTCTTTGCTGAACATGATATCAAACACCTTCTGGGCTTTGGCCGGGGGGAGTTTTCCGGCCTGACCGAACCGGTTTTCCTGAAAAGCCCCGAAGAGGCCGAAAGATTAATATTTCAGGATGATGCAGCACCCATGCTCTCTAAATACCTGTTAAAATACAAACCTGACCTTCAAGCAGTGGTAGCCAAACCCTGTGACAGCAGGGCTCTGGCCTACTATATTTCCGAAGCTAAGATTGACCGGGACAATCTGGTCATCATTGGAATCAATGGCTGTCCCGGTATTGAAGGAAATACTGCCTGTCAGGAATGCGATACCAGAAATCCGGTAATAGCTGATTATACCGTCGGTGAGGAGATGTCTCAGGAGGAACTGGCAGCAGAACTGGAGGGGGTCAAATATCTCTTAGAAGATATGACTCCCGCTGAAAGAAGGGAACATTACAGCCGGGAATTTTCCCGCTGCACCCAGTGTTATGCCTGCCGGGATGCCTGTCCGGTCTGCTACTGCGATCACTGTTATGTGGAGAGCAATCAGCCTGAATGGCTGGAAGAAGGCAGCTCCGCCGATAAGGATATGATCTTTCATTTGATGAGGACCATGCATATGCCGGGGCGCTGTGTTAACTGCGGGGCCTGTGAGATGGCCTGTCCGGAGGGGATTGAAATGAGATCGATGACCACCCATCTTTATCATCGAGCCAGGAAACTCTATGATTATCGACCGGGAATCTCACCGGAACAGCCCACGCTTTTTTCCGATTTTGATAAAGAAGATAGCGAACCAGGATTTCTGCAATAGGAGGTGAAGTTAGCCAATGATTAAAAAATTAACAGCACAGGACCTGAAGGAACTGCTTGGTGAGC
>PWHA01000230.1 GCA_003554685.1 Halanaerobiaceae bacterium | reverse complement strand
TTTTCGAATAAAATTTTATTTTTATTGCTCAAGATTATCTACTCCTATTCTGGTTTATGTTCCATTTTAGATTAAATGATTTCTGGAACTTTTGAAAAATCTCCTGAAGCAATTTTGCCGGATAGGCAGCTTGCTGACAGTCATTTTCAGAGGTGACTTCAGTTTTGCCGGAAAACCGGTTAACCAGATAGCGGTGGTTTTTCCAGAGATAATTCTGGTTTCGCTGGATTGCCAGGCAGCCGGCGGTTATCTTCTGAGATAATTCCGGTTGGTCCGGGATTAATAAACCGGACGCTAATACTTCAGCAGCTCCATTACAGTATATCTCAAAAGATGAGGGGCCTTTTCGGTGAAAAAGGGCAAATGCAATCTTTCGGTGAACTTATGAGAATCCTTACCCCAGGGGCCGATGATCAGGGCCGGGAGATTAAGTTTCTGCAGCTCCTCAACTGGAAAGTGGTAAACCTCTCCCATCGCCGGCATATTGGGCCTGAGATTTTCGACGATATCCTGGGAATCCTGAAGACCGCAGTAGCTGAGATCATTAATACCCCAGCAGTTATTGACCCAGAGCTTTTCGTCATATTCTTCCTGAGCCTGCTGCTTGATGCTGTCAACCACTTCCAGCATGAATTTTTCTTTAGCCGTTTCTCCCCTGTTTCTGAACTTGGGATAATAGGGAGGGGCAAAGGCAATCACTATCTTAGGTGTGCGGTCAGGGCAGTAATTATGGAGCTCATCAATCAGGCGGAGGGTAAATTCCCGCTGATCATTAAGTTCTTTCTTCAGATCAGAAATAAAAGAATCAAGGTGTCGGTTGATCTCCTCACCATGCTCCTCCAGGACGGAATTATAGAGCTCCTGATAGGAGTAAATATTGGGCTGCCAGTCCACACCTTCAATTTCCTGACCGGAAAGCTGGCGAAATTCCTCCAGCCTGCTGTTGTAAATGTCAATACTGCGCTGAAAGGCCTGTCGGGAGAGCTTTCTCAGCTTGCTTAACACCTCGCCGGGAGTCTGCTCCAGGGAAAATACATTAAAATACCCCGCCGTCACCTGGGGAGTGGTGACATTATAGACCCGGCGGAGATCCTTGGTCTTGAGGTTGGTAGGGGGCATACTGTAGACCCCCTTATAACTGTCGCTCAACTCGCTGTTGAGCTCCAGGATTGTCTCCAGCTGAGCAAAGAGCAGGGCTGAATTTAAACCCTGGAAAGGAACCATCCCGTGGGTCTCCTTGCCAAAACAGTAGAAAAGGGGCAGCAGCTTGCCGGCCGTTCCGGTGCTGATTTCAAATTCTCCGACCTCATTTTTCTTGAGAGGTTCACAGTTAACCAGTCCGGTATAGTTAAGACCCCTCTGCTGCTCCATATAGTTCAGGAAAGGGACGGCAGCTAGCATGCCCTCGGAACTGTTTTCCTCTCCGGGTACTGAGAGGAAAAGAATATTTCCCTCCAGCGAATCGGGATCCCGGGAAAGCTCCTCCAGCAGGTCAATCTGCAGGGCCAGGCCGGCTTTCATGTCCATGGTTCCCCGGCCGAAGATCCATTCCTGACTTTCCAGATCCTGCCGGGCTTCAGCGGGTAGGTCCATTCCGGCCAGTTTTTCAGTGAGCTCTCGGGGTTTAAAGGCTGTCTCGCTCAGGGCACCATAATCCTCAACATCCACCACATCAAAGTGATTCAGCAGGACAACAGTATTATTCCCCCGGCCTTCGAGAAGAGCACTGACAAAGGTGCGTCCCAGGGGATCAGTTTCAATTTTATGCAGCTTTAAATTTTCAGGTTTTACCTGCTTAAAGTAGCTGAGATCTTCAAGCAGAGAATATACTTTGTCAGCCATGACCTTTTCTTCTGCTGTGCCTGAGATACCGCGGGATTCAACGAGCTCATACAATAGTTCAACTAATTTTTCAGGGTCATTTACCAAGTATTTTTACCTCCCGAAGAGTTATTTCAGAGCTTCCAAGTGGAAATTTATTACAGGATGACAGGCCATTCAGGCAGAGAATTATGGATCTTCTGATTTATGGACCTTCTCGTAAACCGTTGTAAATATAAAATATTGTCTTAGGAAATCTTTTAGGAAATCTCTTTTTTTTAGAAAATCTCTTAGAAATCTCTTTCTCCTAGAAAATCTCTTAGGAAATCCCTACATTCTTTGATCTCTACATTCTTATATCCCTGCATTCCTGGATCCCTACATTCTTTGATCTCTACATTCTTTGATCTCTACATTCTTATATTCCTGCATTCCTGGATCTCTACATTCCTGGATCCCTAAATTTTTAGATCTCTACATTTCTTGGTTCACCCACATAAAGGTCTATTTTGCAAATTAACAACCAAAATTATACTATATATTGTATTTAATTGATCTTCAACCTACTATATATTGCAGCAAGAATAACTCTGAAACCTTTTTGTGGTCAAACCATTTCTTTTGAAAAATGAATTTTTCAGACACATTACACATACTTTATCTGCACGTAAAGCAAAATAATCGAATGGATTGACAGAAATTTTTCGTAAAAATAGACAAAATTTAGATTAACAGAGAATTAATTTCGCAAAAGCAGCCAAATATCTGGTTTACGTGCCAGAACCTCTGTGTACTCTGTCTGTCTTCTGTGAAGTTTCTGATAATTACCATCCCTAAAGCGGGAATTAATTTTAAAATTTAGTTCAAATCAACTTTTTAGTTCAAATCGACTTTAGACAGTGCAATCCTGACAATTTCAACATGATAACAGCATGATGAAATTTGTAAAAAAACCTATCTGGTCCTGGGGTCCCAGTAATCGCGGAGACCGTCTCCCATCAGGTTTACTCCCAGAACTGTAATGAGAAGAGCAAGACCGGGATAGATCATGAGCCAGGGAGCGCTATAGATATAGTCCCTGCCCCGACTGAGCATAGTTCCCCAGCTGGGCGCGGGGGGCTGGGTGCCGATGCCGAGAAAGCTGAGGCTGGCTTCCAGCAGAATAGCCGTGGCCACTCCAAAGGTGGCAATAACCAGCAGGGGGCCGAAGATATTGGGAAGAATATGACGAATGACAATTTTTATCCGGGAAAGTCCCAGGGATCGTGAGGCTTCGACAAACTCTTTCTCCTTAAAGGAGAGAGTCTGGGCCCGGGCCACCCGGCAGGTATAGGTCCAGAGAGTTAAACCCAGGGCGATAAATATTGAAAGCAGGCTGGGGCCTAAAATCGCGAGAATGGTAAGAGACAGTATCAGGGGGGGGATGGAAAGCATGATATTAGTGAAATTCATGATCAGATCATCAACCTTACCTCCCACAAA
>PWHA01000259.1 GCA_003554685.1 Halanaerobiaceae bacterium | reverse complement strand
TTCTCAGAAGTTTAAGCTGATTTTCTCAGGTTGGGCTGGGAATTATTAGAAGCAGCCAGGGTACTGGTAAAAGATTTATTAAAAACCGGGTTGAGGGCTATTTGCGGGCAGGGAAGTAGAGCAAGCGGATATGATTGCCAGAGCTATACCGGAACCAGGGCTATTCCAGAATGAGAAAATGTCCTTACTGATGCCGACGGCAGCTTTTGGGGAAATGCTGGAAGAAGAAAATGGAGAATTTGAAACTGTTCTGGAGCAGATTCTGGAAAGGCCCAAGAGATAATTGAAGAAATAGAACATAAATGATATATTATTAATGAGTGAATGAATGTAAATTTGATTTTTGGGAAAAATATTTTGAATATTTAAAAAGTGGGGGGGCTGTCTCATGAGAATTTCTCATGGCAAAAGTTCGGTAGTTATCCTGCTATTAGTGGTTTTCATGCTGACTTTATCTGGTTGTGATCTGGAGGATCCTGATCCTGAATTTTATACTCTCACACTTGACATTGAAGGTTTTGGAGATGTCTGGGAAGATGGTGAGCCCTTTCTGGACTATCAGGATGCCCCTGAAGAATTTACAGCAGAGGAAAACACCTCTTATATTCTCCAGGCTAAGCCACATGATGGCTGGAAATTTGAAGAATGGGCAGGAGATATTGAAGAGGCTGACCCTGAAGATTCTGAATTAATAGTTGAAATGGCTGAAGATAAAGAGATTAAAGCTAATTTTATTGGCAAAGAGTTTAATGTTTCAGTAGATGTAGAAGGTGAAGGAGAAGTAGAGGGAGAGGGAATCTATAGGACAGGGGATAAAGTTGAGCTAAAGGCTATACCCGAGGATGACTGGAAGTTTGTAGAATGGAAGGGATATCATGCTGTTGAAGGAAAAACTGAAAAAGAAGTTGATTTTGACATGCCAGGAAAAGACGTGGAGATTGAAGCTGAGTTTGAAGAGAAGATTGTTGAACCTCCCTATTTTGAAGTGGATATAAATGAAGATGAAACAGATACTGTAATAGAACAGGGAGAAGAGGGTTTTGTGGTTGCTGAAATAAGCAATTCTGGCGATAAAGATGGAATGCAGGATATAATTTTAACCATTTCCTATGAGGATAATGAAATAGAGGATTATGAAGATAAAAAAGAAAACTTTGAAGTAAATTCTGGAGAGACAGAAATAGCTATTTTCCATATTAAGGGTGAAGATACTGAAGAAGCTCCAAAAGGAGAATATACTGCGGAAGTGGTAAGTGAAAATGAGCAAGATAAAGTAACGATTAAACTGGTTGGTGATTATTTAGGATTTAATCAAGGAGCTGAATTCACCTATTGGTGGGAAAGGTATTATGAAGATGAGGATGATCCGGAAATTTTTGGAGAAATTCACCTTGAGATAGTTGATGTTGACAAAGATGCCAATAAAATTGATCTGTTAATTTCAAATGGATTATCCTGGGAGGTTTCAGTTAGAAAAGAGGACAATAGCTATACAACTCCATATGATGCCATTATTGGGGCTGCCAATATTATTCTTGGAGATTATCCTGTTTCTCCTGGAGTTGAAGGTTTTGAGGTGTGTTTACCTTATAAATCTTTTGACAGTCCTCTGAAAGCCGAAGAAGAAGTCGAGTATAATGGCCATGTTGCCTGGAAATTCTGGGAAGAGGACCTCAAGCTTGATGAGCACTGGTCTGATGATTTTGGCGAGAAATACACTGATAAAATTGAAGAAGCCAGAGTATGGTTGGTTCCTTATCATGGTATTGTCAAACAGGAGATAATATTTGATATAGATAGTCAAGATGGGGAGCATATTTTAGAAAGATCTTTAATTGAACTTAAGGCTGTGGATAATTAAGTATTTTGATGTATTATTTTTAGTCTAAAATTTACTGGCAAAAATGATAAGTTTGATTTTTATCATTAATGATTGCACTGCATAAAGCTGATATCATCAAAGATCCGAAATTATAATAGCTGTCATATCAGTTATCCTGCCAAACAAATTGCCAGCAAAATGTAAAATGTTTTATCGCAGCGGAACTATGAATGAACTTGAAATGGGAATAATCAGAAGCTGAATTCCACTCCCAGGTAGGTTTTTCTTTCCTGTCCTGAGATGGCAAATCCCAGCCGGGGTACAAACTGGAGCCAGCTGGCTGCTCCGGCTTCCAGCAGGAGTTCTGCTCCAAAACCAAGCCTTTCCTGTTCCAGATTTAAATAATCAAGAAATATTTTACCGAAGAGGTCGCCGGCAAAAAGATTGGGATTCCAGCGACCTTTTCTTATTTCCAGCAGTTTTTGGGTTTGGGAAAGTGCCATTTTGTAGCCCTGACTGCCTTTCTGAGGGAATTCTCTAATATCCTGGGCGGGCTTAAGCCCCTCATAGTAGCCAGCCTGAAAAGCCAGTCGACCTTCCTGCTGGAGGTAGTGATAATTCAGCCGGGTCAGGAAATCCCTGGTGAGCGGATTTGCCTCCAGGTGAAGGGAAAAGCGGTGGTCGGGATAGCGGAAATTCAGGCGGCTTCCCAGTCTGATTGAGCGGAAATCGGTTTCCAGGTCCAGGCTGATGTTAGTCAGCCCATCCAGCCGGGAACGATAGAGGGGATAATTTAATTTCAGTCTGGTGGCGCTGCTGGTGCTGCCTGTTTCGAGGTCAGGATCGAAGGGATTAAAAATGCCGGGATCAAAACTGGTGGTTAAGGTTATATTGAGCGGCTGAAAAAGGCGGCTGGTTAACTGGAGGTTGAAGCCGCCCTGGAGATTTAAATGAATTAGGTAGCTGTTCATAGCCAGACCATCCTGTCCCATCAGGGCAAAGGGCGGAAGCCTTACTGCTGGAGGAAAGAGATAGCTCAGGTTCTTTTTGAAGGATTCCTTTTCCCGGATTTCATAGTTAACTTTAGCCGAAATATCGTGATTTGCTGAATAATCTCTGACAGCGGAATTACCAGCTGCAGCAGGGATATTACCATCAGATGCTGCGTCATCACCTGCGGCAGAGATATTATCATCAGCAGCAATACCAGCTGCAGCGACGGCATCATCATCAGCAACAGCAAAATCACCTTTAGGGGCAGCAGGACTTGTGCCAATATTACCTGCAATTTTCAAGGGTTTTTCAGGATTGCTCTTATTTATTCTTTCTTCTGTGTTATTTTCTATGCTGTTTTCTATATTTTTCTCTATGCTGTTTTTTGTGCTATCTTCTGTGTTTTCTTTTATGTTATTATTTGTGCTGCTTTTTATGCTATCTTTTGTATTAAATTTTATGCTGTCTATGCTGTCTTTTAAGCTCTCTG
>PWHA01000117.1 GCA_003554685.1 Halanaerobiaceae bacterium | reverse complement strand
GAAGAGTATGATTATCTCAAGATTATATTTTATCTCCATGAAGCGAAGGGCTATGAACTGGTGGGACCCCGGCGCTATGGAGGAGGGCGGGGAGTTTTTGCCTCCCGGACACCCTACAGGCCTGCTGCCATCGGAGTGACGGTAGTTAAGCTGCTGGAAAGACAGGGAGAAAAATTAAGGATAGCCGGTTTGGATGCCATCGATGGCACCCCGGTCTTTGATATCAAACCCTATGTAGCTGAAATTGATAATCCTGAGATAAAGTTTCAGCAGGGCTGATTCTGGTAGTTTTTCTGAAAAACATTTAAGCTTTGACTTTATTGCAGATCTATAATATTATTTAATTAAGCTTATAATTAAATATAATTTTTGCCTAAAATTGATTCTGAAATATCAAACCACCAAAGGAGGTAGAGATGAAATTATTACAGTCCTTAAAGGCTCTGGCTGAAGAATCTCGCTTAAAAATTATAACACTGCTGCTTCAGGAAGATCACTGTGTTCGCTCGCTCGCCCATCGGCTGGACCTATCAGAAGCTGCTGTTTCCCAGCATTTAAAGGTGCTCAGAGTAGCCGGTCTGGTTCAGGGGGAAAAACGGGGTTACTGGGTGCATTATCAGGTCCAGGAAAAGGTCCTGGCAGACATCTCAAAGGATCTAAAGAACCTGCCGGAGGAGATTGAAGTGCCCGGAGAATGTCAGCAAGATCACCGGGGCAGCTGCTGTCAGAAAGAAAATTAATTTTTAAGGAGGCGCATTTATGGCTCTACTGGAGGAAGCCAAAAATAAGTTCCAGGAGATTATTGCTGAAGCCGGTCTGGAACTGGAGGAGATCCGGATCACTGCTGCAGGTTTAAGTCCGGAAGAGGCCATCGGTGAGCCCGATCGTCAGAATTATCCCCTGCTGACAGAAGAAGAGGTAATGATTGAGGCTGAGTTTCAGGGAGCCCGGGGGCAGGCCTTCACCGATCATCCGGGTGAGTATTCCTGGGATCCTCAGGCAGGTTCTGGAACTACCTCTGAATGATAACTATCACAGGGCGCTGCTGACAGCAGCAATTAACGCTGTACTTAACAAATTGAGCTTGATAGAGAAAACCATCCACTGCCGGGATGATGATATGGAAGAGTGTGTCAGAGACATTGTGGGCTGGGTGAAGAATTATTATCCCGCCGTTAATAGAATTGGTATTATCGGTTTTCAGCCGGCTCTGCTGGAGGCAGCTGTTAATTCCTTGGGGGCGGATCATGTTTTTCTGACCGATCTCAATTCTAAGAGAATTGGCAGGGTAGAATCCGGAGTTAAAATTCTTGATGGCAGCAAGGATACTGACGAGTTGATACAAAAATCGGATTTTATTCTGGCAACTGGCTCAACTGTTGTCAACGGTACCGCAGAAAAGCTTGTAGAGCATTTTCACAGGTACAATAAATCCTTTGCCTTTTATGGTAATACAATTTCCGGACCGGCCTATCTGCTGGATCTGCCACAGCTCTGTTTTTACGGATGTTCTTAAGTCTTTTTTGGAGCAAAAAATTTCTGAGAATTAAGAGTATTAGAGCACCAAAGTAAATTATATAACTTCCCAGTCAGACAAATCCTCCCAGCCTATCAACTTATTCTCTGTCTGTTGATATTATTTAATTAAAAAAGCAGGAAAAAAATGTTTTTTATAGAAAGATGATAAAACAACTGCCTCAGCTCAGGAAAATTTATTTTAGTCTCAAAGGGTGGTGTTTAATGACTCTGGAAATAGGTTTGACCCTGCTGGTTCTTTTGATTACCATAATACTTTTTGTTACCGAACTTTTTCGGGTGGATATCATAGCCCTGCTGGTCCTGGTTGTTCTGCCCTGGCTGGGCTTGATCGAGCCTCTTGAGGCTTTTTCCGGGTTGGCCAGCAATGCAGTAATTGCAGTGATTGCCGTTATGGTAATGGGGTATGGCCTGGAACAGTCCGGCGCCATCCAGTTAATCACCGGACCGCTTATCCATCTGGCCGGCAGGGAAGCAAAAAGATTGACTGCAGTGGTTTCAGCTTCGGCCGGGATTTTTTCAGCCTTTGTCCAGAATATTGGAGTGATTGCCCTCTTTCTGCCGGTGGTGAGGAAGATTTCCCGCAAAACAGAATCTTCGCTTTCCCGGATCCTGATGCCGGTGGGATTTGCCGCCCTGCTGGGAGGCAGTCTGACCATGGTCGGTTCCGGCAATCTGATTATTTTGAACGATCTTCTGCTGCAGGGTGGGCAGGAGCCCTTTAACCTCTTCAGTGTAACTCCCATCGGACTGGTTTTGCTGCTGACAGGGGTGGTATACTTTTTTCTTCTGGGAGGCAGACTATTACCTGATACCGACCCTGAGACCAGTGAGGAGCTGGTCGAGCAGAAAAAGTTGGTGGAATGCTGGGATCTGGCCACCACCATATTTCGCTGTAAAATTTCTGAAGGCAGCTCCCTCCAGGGCTTAACCCAGGAAACTGCCGGTCTCTGGGGAGAATACGGTCTCTATCTTCTGGCCCTCAAAGAGAAGGATGATATTTCCTATGCTCCCTGGCGCTTTACCCGTTTTTCCTCCCGGCAGGAATTAATAATCCTGGGGAGAGAATCAGGTATCGAGAAATTCTCTCAGGATTATAACTTGCAGTATTCCCGGGAGGGTCAGCGCAGGGAATCAGGTCAGCTAATCTCACAGGAGGATCTCCGGGACAGTTCTTTTGCCGAGTTATTGCTACCACCCCGTTCTGATCATCTGGGCAAAACAATCAGGCAGATAGCAGTGAGAAAGAATTTTAATATCAACCCTCTGAAGTTGATTAGAGGTGATGAGGAGATTTCTGGAGATTTTTCTGACCTCACCCTGCAGTCCGGAGATATTATTGTCTTTTTCGGTCTGGCTGAAAATATCAGGGCTGCCGTTAGTTCTGAAGATTTTATTTTGTTGACTCCGCTGCGCAGCAGGAAAACCGGCACCGAAAATCCCCGGCTGGCCGGCGTGGTTTTTCTCCTGTCAATTGTCCTAATTTTACTGGGATTTGAACTATCGCTCTCCCTTTTCAGTGGAGCACTGCTGATGGTGCTGCTGGGTCTTATCCCGGTTAAAGAGCTCTATCGGGCTGTTGATTGGCAGACTGTTTTTTTACTGACAGGATTAATTCCTCTGGGACTGGCCATGGAGAAAACCGGAACAGCTGAATTTTTGTCTCTCAGGATGCTGACTCTGCTGGAGGGCAGGCCGGTATTTTTAATTCTGCTGGTTCTGGCTCTGCTGGCCTCAATATTTACCCTCTTTATGTCGAATGTGGCCTCGACGGCGGTTCTGGTTCCTCTGGTTATGATTCT
>PWHA01000296.1 GCA_003554685.1 Halanaerobiaceae bacterium | reverse complement strand
GCAGGAATCAGCGTTAGCAGAAAATTTAAAGCAAGAATCAGCGGTACCAGAAATTTAAAAGCAGGTATCAGGCAATTTATATAGAACTAAATACAGGGAATTAATTTTTTAGGGAAACTTTATCTTTAACCAGGTTTTTAAATGCCGAAGTTCTGATAAATGAGTTATTATTTGTTATAATGAGCTATTATTTGTTAAAAAATATTAAATTCAGCTGATTGGTTTGATTGGATAAATGCTGGGGGAAACTTTATTAGCATAGCTGGCATTAGAATAGCCGGAAACGAAAGAAGCCCGGTTTTTATAGTTTTAATTGGCTTTAGGCATTGAATTTTTTGTAATATAATGTTGAAAAAAGGGTTAGTACCCGGTACCGACCATTAACACTTTCAGCTTTTTTTAAGGAGGTTTAAAATGGCTTTTCAAAGAGAAGATAGACTGGGACGAAGTCTGGGGTTTTTTCCTACTTTTGCGATTGGTACAGGAACAATGATTGGAGCAGGTATATTTGTGCTGCCCGGAATTGCAGCTATAACTGCCGGGCCCGGGGCCAGCCTTTCTTTTTTGCTTGGTGGTATTATTTCTATGGCAACAGCTTTAAGTATGGCCGAGCTGGCCACGGGAATGCCGAGAGCGGGAGGTTCCTATTATTTCATCAGCAGAACCATGGGCGCTACCTTCGGGACTATTATAGGGATTGGGGCCTGGTTTGCCCTGGTGTTTAAGGGGTCTTTTGCTCTGGTAGGGCTGGCTGAATATCTTAATATTTTTATTCCCCTCCCGATATTATTTATCGCTTTTATATCCGGAATTTTATTGCTTTATATTAATTATCGGGGAGCGGAGAGCAGCGGTTCTCTTCAGAATAAGATTGTAATTGGTCTTTTTATAATTTTGATTCTTTACATAGTCCGGGGAGTCATGGCTCTAGATACCTCTAATCTTGAGCCCTTTGTTCCCTACGGGTATAATTCTATTTTTGCCACAACCGGAATAATATTTGTCTCCTTTCTGGGTATAACCCAGCTTTCAGCGATATCAGAAGAGGTTAAAAATCCTTCTAAAAACCTGCCGCGAGCTTTTATAGCTTCGGTGGGAGCGGTAACATTCTTATATGTGGGTGTGATGCTGGTAATAACCGGGAATTTACCTTTAGGTGAAATTGAAGCCGGAGGTGAATCTCTGGTTGAAGTAGCCGGCATTTTAGCCGGCAGCCCGGGCAGGGTGGCTATAATTTTTGCCGGATTTTTTGCCACAGTTTCAACGGCAAATGCGGCAATGATGTCATCATCGCGGTTTCCCTTTGCCATGGGGAGAGATGAACTGCTGCCAGAGTGGGTTGTAGAGGTTCATAAAGAATTTGAAACCCCCTATCGGGCTTTAATTTTTACCGGTGTGGTCATGATCCTGCTGATGTTTATTTTTGATGTAGAAGGACTGGCCAAACTGGGCAGTTCTTTTAATGTATTGATCTTTGTTTTGATTAATCTTTCAGCTTATGTTCTGCGGATTAGAAAGCAGGAATGGTATAATCCCAGTTTCAGGGATCCTTTCTTTCCTGTAACTCAGATCATAGGCGGGCTGGGAGGACTGGCTTTACTGCCCCAGCTTGGTCTGCTGCCGATGATTTTTACCATTTCGGTAATTGTTCTGGGGATTGTCTGGAGTAAAACCTATGCCAGAGGCAAGGCAATTCCGGATTATAATCTGCTGGATATTATAGAAGATGAGGAGGTAGCTATTTCTCCCAGTGGAATTTATAAAAGAGTGCTGGTGGCTGTTTCTAATCCTGAGACAGAAAAAAACCTTTTAAAGCTGGCAGATTATCTGGGGGATGAGACTGTAGGCTTAAATGTAGTAAAGGTGCCCGATCAGATGGGATTGACTGAAGCCAGAGAAAAACATCTGGAAGAATTTGATGAGGATTTTAAGCAGATTGATAAGACTTTTAGAGAATATTTTGGTAGCACGGATCGGGAGCAGAAGTACCTGATTGTCTTTGACCACAGTGTTTCGGATGCCATTCTGGAGCAGGCTGAGAGAGAAGCAGCTGATCTGATACTTCTGGGCTGGCAGAAAGCTATGAGTTTTACCGGCGGGATGGGAAGAATAACCAGGAGGATAATGCATCAGGCAAACTGTCATAAAGCAATTTTGAGAGGTAATTATCCCGATGAGCTTAAAAAAGTAGCGGTAGCTTATGACGGGCGAAGAAATTCCAGCTATGGTCTGCAGCTGGCTCACAGAATATCCCTGGCCACCGGCGCCAGAATTGATCTATTCCATATAGTCAGCCCGGATGCTTCCGATCAGGAAAAGAAAAATCGCAGGAAAGAATTAGAAAGGCTGGCTGCTGAAGAGGAATGCCCGCTGGATTATCGCATAATTGAGAGATTTTCGGTATCTGATACCATCATTGAAGTAACCAGAGAAGCTGATCTGACGATTATGGGTGATTCAGCCAGACGTTTCAGCCTCAGTCATGTAGGCAACAGGGCTGCCAGAATAGCCCGAAACTGTGAAGGTTCTCTCCTGATTGTCAGGAGGCATCAGCCCTTTTCCAAAGAAACTGTTTTATCACGTTTCAAACAGTTTACCCGGAAAAGAAAACAGAAGAAAGAAGTAAAACAAGATAATCTCAATCTGAATGAAGACCTATAAGCTATTAAAAGATATATACAATAGAGAATGATTAAGGCGGGCTGGCTGAACCCGGCCTGTCTTTATCTGAAGACCAAAAGCGACTAGAACCCCGAGCATTAGCCGGGGTTTTTGATTATAGTCAGTTTCACCATTTATCTTGAAAATATGCAGTTTTATTTTTATCCATTGTTGTGCTCTGAAGGGGTATGGGGGTTTATCTTGGATGGTGCAAAATAACTGATTGGTAAATTTTAAAAGGAATTTGTGAACTGATATTGAATTACATGGCTATTAAGTCTGCTCAGCATCCCCCTTCTTAGTCTAAAATTTGTAAAATATTATAAAAATTAGTATCATATTTCTAGAGGTTGGAGAGTAGTAATCTGGTTTTTAGAAACAACAATAATATGGGTTTCAAAGATTTTGTAAAAATTATTCATTTTACATCAAACTGTCTTATCAAAGGTATAAAGAGTTATAGCTCAAACCAGACTACAAAACATGACTTATAATAACTATTGACTTAAACCTCCTGCTGATATTATTTTTCAGCGGAAGATTTTTTTTAGGTAATATCGCATAAAATGAGATATCTAAGATACTAAAATTGGAAAGTTTAAAGGATTTTAAGGATTTTTTCAGAATATTATTAGTTAAGAGGTCATTTAATGAGGTGCCTCTAACTGACAGTAATTGTAACTGTT
>PWHA01000065.1 GCA_003554685.1 Halanaerobiaceae bacterium | reverse complement strand
CTGTTCATCCCGTGGCTGGAAGGATGCCTGGTCATATGAATGTGCTGCTGGCCGAGGTCGGTATGGATTATGATATGCTTTTTGACATGGATGAGGTCAATGATGAGTTTGCCGAAACCGACCTGGCCGTGGTTGTGGGAGCCTGTGATGTTATTAATCCGGCGGCCAAAAGGGCTGATGATACTCCAATTTCCGGTATGCCGATTCTTAAGGTTGATGAGGCTGACAATGTGATAATATGCAACCTGGATGAGAAGCCGGGATATTCCGGTGTTGATAATATTCTCTATGATGAGGATTATGTGGTAAAGTTCTGGGGTGATGCGGCTGAGACCATGCCGAGGTTGATTGAGCTGCTGGAGATCCCACTGGAGGATCTGTCTGGAGGTGCCGCCGCCTCTGATGCTGCAGCTGATTGAACTGCTGGGGACTCTGCTGGAGGAACTGGCTGGAGAGGCCGCCGCTGCGGATGCTGCAGCCGGTGCAGGTGCTGTGGATGATTGAACTGCTGGAGTGAAGAAGATTAGTACCAGCTGTGAAAGCGAAAGAATCAATAGTATTTATGATATTAATAGTAGTAGTATGATATTAACAGTAGTAAATGGTATTTTTGTGTGTGCAAATATAATTCCTATAAAGCTGTAAAAAATCATGAATCAGCATATATGGGTGGCAGATAATAACCTGCTGCCCATATTTTGTTTGGTATAGCCTCAGGATACAATGGTTATGAAATGCAAACTAATTTTTTCATAAATTGCCTGGAAATCCCCATGATTCTCCGGATCACAACAGGATATGAAAAATTTATCTGCAATTTTTTAAGATAAAACAATCATATGTTATGGCAATTATTTATACAAAAATGCTAAAAATGAAATTAAGCTTGAAATATATCCAGTTTGATAATCTGAAGGATTGTTGATACTATGGAAATGTTAGAAATGTGGTTACGCTGCGATAAGCCGTTTTAGCCAATATTTTTGTTAAGTTCATTGCTGAGTCAAAAATTATAATTTTGAAATTTTATCAAGTTCAAGTTCTACTTTATGCAGTGGAAACAATGGCTTATTTTAAATGAATGAGTTCGATTATTTAAGAGAGCATACTCAATAAGAGAGCATAATCATTATGTAAGTTAGTGATTATTAATTGATGTAATTCATGATTATTGTAATAATTTCAAGAAAAAGGAGCTGATAAGATGGCAGCAAAAGTCTATTATGCGAATACCAGAGCCAGCAAATCAGGAGAGAGTATGGTGGAGAAACTGTATCAACTTTTTTATCGGGCCGGTTTTGATGAATTTATTGAAGAAGAGGGTTTAATTGCTATTAAACAGCACTTCGGTGAAAAGGGCAATACCGCCTTTATCAGGCCGGTTTATACCAGGAGAATGGTGGAAGCGGTGCGGGAATCAGGCGGTAATCCCTTTTTAACTGATGCCAATACCCTCTATGAAAGACAACGGGCTAACAGTGTTGATCACCTCAATACTGCCTATGCTCACGGTTTTACTCCCGGTACTGTCAAGGCTCCGGTGATTATTGCCGATGGCATTAACGGTCGCTCCTATGAAGAGGTTGAGGTTAATTTAAACACCTTTGAGAAAGTAAAGATTGGGGCCGATGTCTGTCATGCTGATGGGCTTTTGAGCCTGGCTCATTTTAAAGGTCATGATTTAACTGCTTTTGGCGGTACCATTAAAAATATTGGTATGGGTCTGGGCAGCCGGAGCGGCAAGCAGATGATGCATTCCACAGTTAAACCCTCGATTGAGGAAGAGGCCTGTGTTAAGTGTCTGGAATGTCAGAAGTTCTGTCCCGAGGACTGTATTGTGATCAATCAGGAGGAAAGCTATATTATTGAGGAAGACTGCATTGGCTGTGGGGAATGTGTAATTTCCTGCAATTATGATGCGATTTCGATTGTCTGGGAGGCCAGCAGTATCGGGGTGCAGGAACGGATGGTTGAATTTACCTATGGTGTGCTTAAGGGTGTTGATAATAAGGCCGGTTATATTAACTTTGTCACCAATGTGACTCCGGACTGCGACTGCCCTTCCTGGAGTGATCAGCCTGTGGTGCCGGATCAGGGAATTGTGGCCGGAAGAGATCCGGTAGCAGTTGAGCAGGCAGCGCTGGACCTGGTGACCGCGGCCGAGGTGCTGCCCAACTCAGAGCTGGGCGAGCAGGCCAGTGGCACTGCGGGCAAGAATAAGTTTAAGCTTCTTTATCCCGATAGTGACGGAGGAGTAAGGCAGCTGGAATATGCGGAAGAAATTGGTATGGGCAGCAGGAAATATGAGCTGGTCAGGATTTGATTATTTAAACTGGTTAGGCTTTAAGCTGGAAAAGCCTGTGGACTGGAAATTTATTCTCCAGTTTATAAGTTCATTAGCTCATTAATACTTTTTTATTTACCAAATTACCCGGCGGCTTTCCAGGGACAGACAACTGCTTATTTATTCAAGATAAACACTAAATTACCTACCTCCACCTCCAGCAGTGCTCTTTATAAGGGCAGCAGCTGGTCGATTTAAAGTAAAGATACCTGCCGGAATCAGAAGTTAAAACTCCATGCTCAAAATAAGTCTACACTTTCCTATTGAAATCCATTATTTTTTCTGATATCTTAGCTATGTAGGAGGCCCTCCTTTGTGATTTGGTGCTGGTACTATTTTACAGGGTTTGGGCCTCTCTTTATCTGTTTTTTTGAAGATTTGTTGAAATTGAAGAAGCAGTGAAACTGCATGAACTTACCAAGCCTAAGACAGGAGAGTCTTCCTTTTTAGCTGATGCTGCTCTGGCCATTGTGGTCTGCGCAGATCCCGAAGTAAGTGATGTCTGGGTGGAAGATGCTTCCATAGCCGCCTTCAGCATTCAGCTGGAAGCCCAGTCACTGGGTCTTGCTTCCTGCTGGATCCAGATTAGAAATAGAATGCCTGATGAGGAAATTAAATCAGAGGATTATGTCAAAGAATATCTTATAATATACCCGAAGATATCAGAGTTGATTCGATTGTTTCACTGGGCTAACCCGGTGAAAAGAAGATTTCTATACCAAAGAAGATGCGGATTTTGCTAAGGTTTTTCAGGGAAAAATCGGAGAAGGATTTAATTAATTCAGGAGGTATCATGACATGGCAAAGATTGTAGTAGCTTTAGGGGGGAATGCCCTGGGAAGCACTCCCCAGGAACAGAAAGAAGCAGTAGCCTATACTGCAGAATCAATTGTTGACCTGGTTGAAGAAGGTCATGAAATTATTCTGGGTCACGGAAATGGCCCTCAGGTAGGAATGATAAATTTAGCCTTTGAATCATCTGCCAGCACCGGGGAAGGGACACCTG
>PWHA01000346.1 GCA_003554685.1 Halanaerobiaceae bacterium | reverse complement strand
TCACGGCTATATCAAGCGCATGCCCCTGGATCTTTACCGCAGCCAGCATCGAGGCGGTAAAGGGATTATCGGAATGAGCACCAGGGAGCAGGATTTTGGGGAAAATATCTTTGCCACCACCACCCACCACACCTTTCTCTTTTTCACCAACCGGGGTCAGGTCTACCGGCTCAAGGGCTATCAGATTCCCGAGGCCAGCCGGCAATCTCGAGGGACCGCTGTGGTCAACCTTCTGAAACTGGAGGAGGGGGAGCGGATTACCGCAGTAATTCCTGTGCAGGAGTTTTCCAGGAGCGCCAGTCTGATCATGGCCACCCGCCAGGGTTTGATTAAGAAGACCGACCTGGAGGACTATAATACTAACTATACCGGCCTTAAGGGCATCAGATTAAGGGAGAATGATGAGCTGATCGCCGTTCGTCTGCTGGGAGAGGAAGAACAGGCAGAAACTGCGGCTGATAGCGAAGCGGCAGCAGATACCGGGGCAGCAGTTGATACCTGGGCATCTGCTGATAGTGGGGCAGAAGCTGATAGCAGGGAGCCGGAAGAGGATCTGGTACTGCCAGATGAGACGATGGTATCGGGTAAGGACGCACTACCTGGCAATAACGGAAAGCCTGAAGATATCATGATAGTTTCCCGCCAGGGACAGGCCATCAGATTTTCGGCAGCAGAGGTTCGTAGCACCTCCCGCAATTCTATGGGTGTTAAAGCCATTAATCTGGATGAAGAGGATGAAGTGATCGGTATGGGCACCATCAGCAGCGGCCGGGATCTTTTTGTGATAACTGAACAGGGTTACGGTAAGCGCACCAGCCTGGAAGAATACCGTCCCCAGAATCGGGGAGGCAAGGGGCTTAAAACTGCTAGAATTACCGCCAAAAATGGTCCACTGGCAGCCATGAAAATTGTCCAGCCCGGGGTGGATCAGGAACTCTTTGTTATCACCCGGGATGGTATCATGATCCGGCTTAAGGTCGATGAGATTTCCTGTTACAGCCGCAACACCCAGGGTGTTAAGATCATAACCCTAAGTGAAGGCGATCAGGTTGTTTCCCTGGCTTCGGTAATTATGGATGATGAAGCAGAAGAAGGAGAAGGAGAAGGAGAAGAATCAGAGGCAGCTGAAAATCAGGAAGCAGAAGTTTCAGCTGATGTCGATCCTGGTAATGAAGATAGTGAGGACCAGGAGATTATTGAGGAAGAATAAAAATTGATAAGTGGAGACCAGTTATTAGCGGAGACCAGTTATTTTTTAACGGTTGCAAATTTTGCAGAAAGGAATTTTATCAGATGGACGCCAATGATTTTGTGAGCACGTGTGATTTTGTGAGTACGTGATACGTGGGGTCTACACTGTTCTCCCCGAAATCAGGATAAAATTATAGGATGCATAGCAAATTATAAAGCAAATTATAAAATGCAGAAAAACCCTTCTGTTAGAGCGACTGCGGAGGGTTTAAACTTTTAAATTACTAGATTTAAATCCCGGGAAATTAATTTATTGTGATAATTTATTGTGATTTTGATTGATTTTTATAAATATTGATTTGAATAAATCAGGTTTTTATATTATTGAGACCGCAAAAGAGCATTTCCCGGATAATATTATTAATAGTGGCAGCTTTTTTTATGGTGTAAATTTTACTGAACAGGGTGATATAAAGTTGGACAAAAATCTGGCAGCAGCCCGGATAGAATATGCCTTAAGTATAGATAAATGTCCTATCTGTCGTCTGCAGAGAGAATCAGCAGAAAAATATATCTGGAATTTATTTTATGATACTTCAGACCCTGAAATTCACCAGGAATTTAAGCAAACCTTTGGTTTCTGCCCTGAGCACAACAGGCTTTTAATCAAAATTATCAAGAAGAGGCGATCAATCAGCAGCAGCAGTGTAGCCAGATTATATCACAAGGTAGTTCCTCAGGCTTCCAGGAACTTAGATGATCTCAGCAGCATAACTCCGATAATAAATAACGAGTGCCCGATCTGTAAAATAACTGAGAACAGGGTCAGCCTGTTAATCAAAACTTTTTTGAAACTCCTGAAGAAAAGCGAATATCAAGAGATATACCGGGATAGTGACGGCCTGTGCCTGCCGCATCTGGAGGAGACCCTGGCCAGTTTCAGTTTTTTTGCCAGCGGAAAACTAAAGGATTTTTTAATTGAAACCGAGAAAAGGAGATTGCACCAACTTGAAGAGAATTTAATAAAAATGCAGGATAAAAAGAGCTATGATGTTAAAGAAAGGGTGACCCGGGAGGAAGCTTTCTCCTGGCAGGAGGCAATCTGGCGTTTAAATGGCTGGGAGCCAGAATCGCTGCTAATCAAAGATTGACTGGCCTGAATTTTCTTAGAATTTTTTTATATCTAATTTTATATCTAACCTGTTTTTTTGACGGAGATATGCCAGTCCCAGAAGTCATATACTAATGCCTGCAGTTTTAGTTTAAGAGCGTTTAAGAGCTCTGAATTTAGTTGATTTTCTGGCAGCTAAAAATTACTGAAAAATATTAAAATTTTATCATGAGGGAGATGAAAACATGCTTCCCCGGCAGTTAATTGAGAAAATGTCTTTAATGGAGAAGCTGGGACAGCTTTTAATGGTGGGGTTTGCCGGCCAAGAAGTGACTGCAGATGTCCGAGAATTGATAGAAAAATATCAGGTTGGAGGCGTGATTTTTTTTAGACGCAATCTCACTGATCCCCGGCAGGCAGCCAAACTTTCCCGGGAACTGCAAAAGCTCTCCCTCCAGCAGCATGGGATTCCTTTACAGCATGGGATTCCTTTATTTATTGCTGCTGATGAGGAGGGCGGCAGTGTTACCAGGGTGGCCGGCATGACACATTTCCCGGGAGTCATGGCTCAGGGCGCAGCCTGCTCTCCTGAGGTTACCACCAGTCTGGCTGCAGCAAAAGCTGCTCAGCTTAAATATCTAGGCATCAACTTTAATCTGGCTCCGGTGCTGGATGTCAACAACAACCCCGATAATCCAATTATTGGTAATCGCTCCTTTGGCAGCGACCCGGGTATGGTGGCTGAGATGGGGCAGGCATACCTGCAGGGACTGCAGCAGGAGGGAGTGCTGGCCTGCGGCAAGCATTTTCCCGGACACGGTGATACGGCGGTTGATTCTCATCTGGAACTTCCGGTGATAAATCACGCTAAAGAAAGAATGGAAAAGGTTGAACTCAGACCTTTTAGAGCTGCGATTACAGCGGGCATTGACAGCATTATGACTGCTCATATTGCTTATCCCGGCCTGATAGATGAGGCTGAAAGGCCGGCCACAGTTTCGCCGGAAATATTAACCGGGCTTTTGCGGAATGAACTGGGCTTTGAAGGCATT
>PWHA01000352.1 GCA_003554685.1 Halanaerobiaceae bacterium | reverse complement strand
GCTTGTTATAAACCATGATATTTCCATAACCATAGAGGGGACTGGCCCAGACCTGATCTTCAAATTCAGATAGTTCTTTGTCAAGCCAGAGATCCCTTTCCTCTTCGCTGATATAGGGATTTAGAGGCTCAATATGCCCGGCCCAGATATGCTCCTGCTGATAAACTCCATACCAGAGGGTGGCAATATCCGGTCCCGAACGGGCTTCAGCTGCAGCTTCAAAGGCCGGAATTAAATCATCAGTGGGCTGTAAGGATTGGTTGATTCTAACACCGGGATTTTCAGCTTCAAAATTTGCCACAACTTCTTCTAAATAATCTTCTAAACCCGGGCTCTCCTGTCCACCCCACCACCAAAAAGTAATCTCTTCCTCAATTTCATCTGCCAGAGCTGGAGTGGTAGCAAGCATTCCCAGCCCCAGTGCAGTCAGGGAAAAAATCAGAACCAAACTTATAATTTTGTTTTTCATCTTGCTCATTAACCCCCTTTAGATAATTAGATAATCAAGCTTAGTGATTATCAGACAAAAAATAGTCTCTTGGCTGATTGGTTAACAAAAATTTGAGATGACTGGTTGACCAACAACTGCTAAAAAATATGGGGTTTTAGCGGCAGATAAGTTTATATTTCTTCAATCACCCCCTCTGTTTTTGTTGTGCCCTGAAAGAGCCTGACCTATTCGGTAATTTCTTTGATATTTTCTTTTTCATATTCTTTGAAAGTTTCTTTGATATTTTTTTAGATATTTTCTTTGATAATTTATTCGATAATTTATTCGAGGAGTTCCATAATTATTTCACAGATCGGACAGTGGGGAAACCTCTTTTTTTCCTGCTGCTTGTCTGCCAGTTCCTCACCACATTCCTGGCAAAAATAATTACCACACCCGGGACAGATATAACCCTTCTCATTGACAGACTTCATTTTTTTACAATCCGAACATTTTTTCTCCATGGGGTTTCCCTCCAGATAATAATTTCAGATAAGAGTTCCCGATATTTACTTCAGATAACAGCTCCAGGTATTTACTTCAGATAACAGCTCCCGATAATAATCTCAATCGGGATGAAATTTTACTGCTAAAAAAAGATTTTGCTGCTTAAAATTAGATCCTCTTTTTGCTTGATATTAATCATTTTGCCGGAAAAAAAATTTATAATTGCTTATTACACCTCTTCTCTTCCTGCTGTAATTTCCTGGTTAACTTTTTAAGCTCAAGGTCGCTTTCATCCTGTTTATCTTGACTATCCTGATATAAAGCATATAAAGCCGCTCCAGTTACCGGCTGTAAAATCGGTTTAATCAGCTTAACCTGATATTTTTTGATATATTCCTGGAGAGGCTTAATAATATAATCTCCGGCGTTAAAAACCCCTCCAGAGTAAGAAACAGTTATTTCATCTAACTTCTGGAAATTTAATTTTTCTATGATTGCTTTAATTGTAAGGCTGTGCTCATAAGCTGCCTGCCTAAACAGCTCTAGGGCTTTTTTATCTCCTTCTTGGGCCGCCTTATAGGCCAGAACTGCCAGCCTGGAGATATTACTCCGCTTTAACTCAAGTTTATCATAAACTGCTGACAGCAGATCAAAATCTTCTTCCAGGTCAAATTCACTCTTAATTAAATGATACAGATGGGTTTTAGCAATCCTGCCATCGGATTGCTTGGTAAAGAGCGATAAGAGCTGTTTGCCCAGCCAGTAGCCTGAGCCTTCATCTCCAACAAAATATCCCCAGCCGCTGGCCCGGGCAGAACTGCCGCTGCCGTCAACCCCATAACCAATAGCTCCTGTGCCGGCAACAATATTTATTCCCGGCTGACAGGCCAGCGAACCAGCCCAGCCTGCTTTAGCATCATTATCACATTCAAAGTCCCTGCTGCTACCCAGAATGTTTTTTATAATATTCTCCAGGATGGGTGTATCCTCTTTGTATTCTCCATAACAGGGTATCCCCAGAAAAGAATAACTGAGGTCAGCTAAATTAATTCCGGCCTCCTGACAGACCTCTGCTGCTCCCTTTTCTATAACATCTTTAAATTTATCCAATCCTTCAACCTTATAATGACAGCTCTCCTTTTTTGCTGCAGCCATTATCTCTCCTTGTTTGTTGATCAGCATAAAGGCAGTTTTTGTTCCTCCACCATCCACTCCCAGATAAGGCAATGAGAGAACCTCCTTAGCAGTATGAGTTAGTTAAGCAATAGTTAGTTAAACAAGAGTTAGTTAGTTAAACAAGAGTTAGTTAGTTAAACAGGAGTTAGTTAGTTAAACAGGAGTTAGTTAGTTAAGCAAGAGTTAATTAGTTAAACAAGAGTTAGTTTATCAGGAGTTAGTTAAGCAAAAAATATTTAAGCAGGGTTAGTTAATCATGAGCAAAATAATTATTTCTTGGTGAGAATCTCCTTTTTGGCCTGTTGATAAATTCTGTCAAGTTCAGCTTGAATATTCTCAGGAATTTTATAGTCATGGTCTTTAATTCTGGTGCGGGCTATCTCTCTTGCCCTCTCCTCTAAAGAGCTCATATCCGACTGCTGCCACTGGGAAAAGGAGCTGCGCTCAAAAAGATCCGGAACCCAGAAATCGGTATAATTTTGAAGGGTAGAATCATCCTCCAGGAACTTACCCTTTTCGCTCTGCCTTTTAATTATATCCATAGCTAATGTTTCTTCATCAAACTCAAATCCCTGAATAACTCTCTTAACATACTGGACTATTTCATAGTCAATCACCAGCTGTTCTCCAGAGTAGATCTCATCCACAGCCAGCAGTCCGGCATTGGTAAAAATTCGGGCACCTGCCAGGGCAGCTGATAAGGTATGAGCCGTTTTCTCGGCGGCAGCATGGGCATCGGCTTTTTTGGAGGTGGTCAAGAGGGATTTGGCAACTACAGGAATATCATAATAATTATTTAATTCTATCTGAAAAGAGGTCGCAAGTAAATCTTCAGGGGAACCATAAACGAAGCTCATATGCTTAAAATCCAGGGGATAAGCTCTAATACTATCAATTGGAAGGCTGTAAACATTGGACTCCGACGAGAGGGTTTTTAGCAGGGTAACCCCGGCAAAGAGTTCTGCTGTGCTCTGCACATAAGCGCCTGGTATAAAGACCGGAGCTGTCATGCCCATTATCGGCATTGTTGCTGCAAAAAGCGGCACGTTTTCCTTTCTAAACCGGTAGATTATATCCATTTCCTTGTGAGAGATTTTAAAGGGGCTTTTTATCCAGATGCCCAGAGAAAATCTTTTATCTGCAGCCTGAGCCATCTCATAAACATATTTTGCCACCCGCAAAGTTGATTTTTCATTTGCTTCAAATATGGTATTGCATTTTCGGGAGCTGTTCTCCCAGCTTATTTTGTAAT
>PWHA01000084.1 GCA_003554685.1 Halanaerobiaceae bacterium | reverse complement strand
CAGGTATAATAGGTTGCTGGAAGATGAAAGAAAGGATTTAATAAAATTATTTTACTTTTTTTAAATATAAAAGAAGGAAATTTTAGAGTTACCGAGAAGCTAATTAGTAAAGATATTTTACTAAATATAATAATTACATAAAATATTTTTATAAAGCTGGGGATAATGGCTCTGTCTGAATAATGCTATGATTAATGCTATGAATTTCGCTAAAAATATAGCTGCTGGATCATTTCTCCCAGCTGAAGACGAGCTGGGCCACAAATACACAAATAATATTTTGCTTTCAATATTTCACATTGATATATAACATTGAAAATTTCACATGGATATTTAACTTCAATATTTTTTTAAATATTTTACTTGCTAAATTAACATTCACTGGAGGTATAGTTATGAACCGAAATGAGGATGATTATCGGGTTGAAACCGATGAGAGCGGCCACCTGGAGAGGGAAGAAAAAATAACTGAAAGCCGCAATCCGGCCAGCCTGGAGCTGGACTGTCTCAATACCGGGGAAATAGTTAAACTGATGAATCAGGAAGACCATAGGGTGGCTGAGGCTGTAGCCGAGGTCCGGGAGGAGCTGACAGAATTAATCGATAAGATTGCTGTTAGCATAAGTCAGGGAGGTCGGCTCTTTTATGTAGGCGCTGGAACCAGCGGCCGAATAGGTGTAATAGATGCAGTGGAATGCGGGCCTACTTTCAGCGCTGATCCCGATCAGGTTGTGGGAATTCTGGCCGGTGGTGAGGAAGCCTTTTTTCAGGCCCGGGAAGGCCTGGAAGATGAAAAAGTTAGCGGGGCTGCCAGGCTGGCCCGGGAAAATCTTCAGCCGGCGGACACCGTGATTGGGATTGCTGCCAGCGGTGAAACGCCCTATGTGATTGGTGCTCTGGAAAGAGCTGCTGAAGCGGGGGCACTTACTGCTGCCCTGGTCTGCACCCGCAACTCCCGGCTGGCTGAAGCAGCAGATTACAGGCTGGAAGTAATCGTTGGACCTGAGGTTTTAACAGGTTCCACCAGGCTGAAAGCCGGTACCGCTCAAAAGATGGTTCTTAACATAATCTCAACCACAGTGATGGTTAAGCTGGGTAAGGTTTATTCCAACCTGATGGTGGATCTCAAGGCCAGCAACAGTAAACTGAAGGAGCGTTCGCTGAAAATCTTTCAGGAAATTTCGGATATCTGCAGTCAGGAGGCCCGGCAGTATCTGGAAAAGGCGGACTACAATCTCAAGCAGGCTGTGGTTATGTTTGAAAGACAGTGCAGCCGGGATAAGGCCCGGGAGCTCCTGGCGGGCAGTGAGGGTAATCTCAGGAAAGTAATCGATTGAAGTGATTTAAGAGGGGAATAGGGGGAATTATGTTATTAAGTTTTGATCTGGATGGAGTATTAATGGAAAACCCTTTTGCTAAAGGTGTATTTCCTGAAATAAGGGGTAAGATATCCCGCTGGCACCTTAGCTGTAAGGGCAAAGAACTTACAGAGGATGAGATTGGGGAGCTAATTCGGGAGGAATTCCGTCGCTGCTGGCAGCAGGAAGCCTATCTGGCCTATGACTGGGATAGGATTATTTCCCTGGTGCTGGATAAGCTTGAGCTGAACAGAACAATCGATGTAGTGAAACTGGTAGAAAAATACTGCCAGGAGCCCTACATCCATCTTTATCCTGATGGCAAAAAAATACTGGACTGGCTGAAAAGCTTTGATATTCCCCTGATGGTAATTACCAACGGTTTTTACCGTTATCAGTATCCAGTTTTACAGGCTCTGGATCTCACCGGTTATTTTACTGAAATTATAACCTCAGATATTGCCAGAGCGGCCAAACCGGAGCCGGCAAGTTTTCCGGTTCCTGAAGACAGAAAGGGAGGCTGGTATCATATTGGCGATTCCCTGCTTATGGATGTGGCTGGAGCTGGCAATCTGGGGGCCAGAACTGTTTATGTAAACCGGGAGCTGCCGGAAAATTTTCGCAAACTGTCTCCTGAAGACCGGCCCGGGACTGAAAAGGGCCGGAGCTTTATCAGGAAAATGCTTAAGGAGGAGAAAAAGAGATATCAAATTGGGGGTCGGCAGGAACCGGTTAAACCCGATTATGCTGTTTTCTCCCTGCTGGAATTGCAAGATATTCTGACTGGTGAGCATTATCTGGAAAGGGAATTTTAACCTCGATTAACTGGTGAGAGAATATCATTCTATTATAAACCAAACAAATAAATTATAAAAACATCCGCTGGAAAATACAAGAGAAATCAGCCAAGGCTCAGCCAATGTAAAGACAAGATCCAGTAAAGATTCAACCAAGCTTCAGCAAGGCTAAGCCAAGATTCAGCCAAGACGGGGGGTGATTGTTTTCTTTTAAATTAACTGATAGTTTTTTTTGAAAATGAAAGAGGACAATAGGAGTAAAATCAAGGGATTATATTTTATTTTCAGGAGAAAGGCCTATCTGTTTTTAGAATAAGCAGATCTGAATCTTAAGGAACAAAGGAGGCCCGAATTATCAGAAAAATGCCTCTATGATCTTCAGGAACAAAAACTAATATAAAAGTTTTAGCTGAATCACAAAAAAACAAAGAATTAATTCCAATGAGGAGGGACGAATATAAAATGAGTTTGAGCAAAAAAATTATACTTTTAGTTTTAATTCTGGCGCTGTCTCTGGCTTTCATGCCCGAGATTGCAGCTGCTGAAGAAGAAATGACCCTGACTTGGTGGATAACTCCCTGGAGGATCAGAACTCCAGATATGGAGCCTGATGAAGCCCCTGATGGAGAACAATTTGCTGCCTATGTCAGCAAGATGTTTGAAGAGAAGTATCCCCATGTCAATGTTGAGTATCAGATGGTAACCCACACTGGCAAGGAAGAACAGGCTACTGCAGCCATGTTTGCCGGCAATCCTCCCCATGTTTACTGGGAGCAGGGCTCTCCCAACCCGGAATGGGTGGCCCAGGGTCAGCTGGCTCCAATTACTTCCTATCTGACCGAGGAGGACAAGGAAGATTTCATCGATTATACCCTGGAAACCGGTAAAATCGGGGGAGAGTATTACATGTGGCCCTGGAACAACTCCAATAATGGTATGGGTAGTACTTTGCTGTTAAATGTGGAAAGATTTGAGGAAAGAGGTGTTGAGATTCCCGAAGACCGCAGCTGGACAATGGAGGAATTCTTGGAGGTTGCCCAGCAGCTTTCCTATGACGGTAATTATGCCATTACCCTGGCAGCCGAAGATACTCTCAACATGCTGGGCTGGATGCACCGCTTCGGAGCCCGGATGCTGAATGAAGATGAGACCGAATTTGTCCTCAATGAACCTGAAGGAGTTGAGGCCCTGCAGTTCATGGTTGATCTGATCCATGAGTATGAAGT
>PWHA01000109.1 GCA_003554685.1 Halanaerobiaceae bacterium | reverse complement strand
GGATCCTCGGGATCTATTAGCACGCCATATTTTTCCCCCTGATCCCGTAAAATCTCGGCCGGACCTCCGCTGCAGGTGGCTGCCACCGGCAGCCCTGAAGCCATGGCTTCAATGGGAGCCAGCCCAAAGGGCTCGTAAAAAGCTGTCAGGGCAAAGGCTGATCTGCGCTCGGCCAAAATTCGATAGCAGGAAGCCAGTTCCTGCTGGCTGGCCAGTGAGAAAAGGCTGACCTTACCCTTAAGGTTGTGCTCTCTGACAATATCCATGATCTGATCCAGTATTTCCCGTTCCTCGGGTCCGGCCTGGCTGTAGTCTTCAAAAGGATTTTTTATGCCCCGCAGGGTAATTACCAGGTTGGCTTTTTCCTGAAGCTTACGGCTACAGGCAAAGGCTTTTACCAGTCCTGTATGATTTTTTTTCTTATCCAACCGGCTGGCTGCAATAATGGCAGGCAGTTCCTGCCTTTCTGCTGTTAGGTCCCTGGCAAACATCTCCTCAATCTTGTCCTGGATTTTATCATCTGCCGGTCCACCTTCAGGATTAAAGATATCGGTATTGACCCCCGGGGGAGCCAGGGCAAATTTGGTTTTAAAATCATCCTGAATTGCCTGCCGGTAAGCTCTGTGAGTGTACTGTTCATCTCTTTCCTGGGTGGTGGAAACAAATATTGTCGAGGCGTTGGCCATACTGACCCTTTCTGCTGCCAGGCGGCAGTGAAATTTATATCTTTTCAGCATGGCATCCAGATTGTCAGGATTAACATTCAATTTATCCATCTTCTGGGCTCCCAGAGAATGGCCGGTAAAGCTGAAGGGTGTCCCGGTTTTCTCCCGGTATAGAGCTCCAGCCAGCCCTCCATCAGAGTAGTGGATGGTGACAAAATCAGGGCTGCGGCCCTCCTCCCGGTAAAATTCTTCGATTCCCTCAACATATTCTTTGAGATAGGGCCAGAGCTGTTCCTTGGCCAGAAATCTGCTGCCCCCGAAGGGTATGCGGATAATCCGGACTCTGTCACTGACCGGATAACTGTCCATCCTGCCGGAAAATTCTGGCCAGTCGGGGTCTTTAATCTGTCTGGTTATGATATCAACATCCAGCGAAAATTCTTCCGCCAGGGCAATGGCAATTTCTTTAACATAAACCAGCTGACCGCCAAAATCAGGATGTTCGGTCCAGTAGCTGTCCTCGGGGTCAAAGTTTCCCTGAGGGTTGAAAAAAGCTATCAATTCCGGGACTGACATAATTTTACCCCCCTAATTAATATCGTATTTGATTAAGAGCTCACCGGTTGGCGGCATATTAACCAGGGCACCGGTCTGCTTTAAGACTTCTGCTGCTGCGGCACTGCCAAGCTTTAAAGCAGTTAGCAGGTTTTTCTGCTGCAAAATACCCGCATAAAAGCCGGACCAGAAGGCATCTCCAGCTCCGGTGGTATCAACTACTTCTCCGGCCAGGGAGGGCAGATACTGCTGACTCTCACCGGTTGAAGCCAGCAGACCATCTGCTCCCAGAGTTAGAATTACCAGTCCGGCCCCGGCCTCATGGAATTTATTTATGTAAGCCTCCCTGCTTCTTTCTCCAAAGAAGAAGCTGGCATCATCAAGTGAGGGTTTGACAATATCAATCTCGGCCAGCATGTTTTTTATATACTCCGGCCCGATTTCTCCACCCTGCCAGAGCTGGGGCCGATAATTGGGATCCAGCGATAATATTTTATTCTGCTCCCGGGCTATTTTAATCACCTTTTCAATGGTCTGCCTGCCCCGGGGAATGGTTAGAGCAAAGCCGGAAAGATGAATGACTCTGGCCTTAGAAATCCTGGCAGCAGAAATCTGCTTCGGGCTAAGATTGGTATCTGCTCCCCGGTATGCCAGAAACTCCGGCGATTCCTGGCTTCGGGTTACCAGAATTAGAGTGGTGTTGCTCTTCTCATCCCTGCTGATGCCGCTAACATCCACGCCTCTTTCCTTCAATCTGCTGATCAGATATTTTCCCAGACCATCACTGCCGACCCGGCTTATCAGGGCGGTTTTCCTGCCCAAATTGGCCAGATTCATGGTTATATTTGCCGGTGAGCCCCCAAAATAGCGGCGAAAATTTTCTGCTCCGGCAAAACTTCCTGATTCCTCCACTGAAATTAGATCCACCACGGTTTCACCTACCGCCAGCAGATCAATTTCTCCGGAAGTCAGCTCAATGCTTCTGGAAAAATTAAAATCCATCAATACTCCGCCTTTCAGTAAGATCATCGCTGGCCAGCAAAACATACTGCCAGCTGGACAGTTTAACAATTTCTGTATTGCAGCCAAATTTCTTAAAAAAAGCAGCCAGTTTATCCGGTGAATAAAAACAGCCCGGTTCTCCGGCCAGCTCTTCCAGCCACTGCATAATCCTGGTCTTAAGATTGGCAGGATCAAACTCCAGGATCACTATAGCTCCATTATTCCTCACGATTCTCTTCATTTCAGCCAGGGCTGAGCCGGTCCGTTCAAAATGATGCAGGGCATCAATGCAAAAAACAAGATCACAGCTGTTATCCTCCAGCGATAAATTTTGAGCCCGGGAAATCACTATTTTAGCCTGATTCGCTACTTTCTTACGGGCCTTTTTCAGCATTCTGTCTGAGGAATCAACCAGGATTAATTTGTTTTCTGCAGGCAGCAGCCGGGAAAGCTGGCCGGTGCCGGCCCCGATATCACAGATCACATCATCGGGCTTTATCCGCACCTGTTCCACAGCTTTTTTAATCGTCTTTTGATGGCCAGCGACTTTCATCAGTCCGTCATAAAAGGGGGCGGCCAGCCTGAAAAGATCCATTATATTCCTCCATTCTTAACCATTCAGGAAATAATAATAGATGATAGAAAGAACCATGATGCCGGCTGCTGTTCCGGTAAAGGGAATTATCATATCACGGTAGTACTTTTTTAAGGTGGTATCAAAGTATTCCACCGTCATCAGGTTGCAGAGATGAAAGGGGGAAAGAACATAACCAAAGTAACTGCTGCTGAAAATTATCATATGCCAGAGACTGTATATGCTGGATTCGGTAAAGAGCACCAGCAGAATCGGATAAGCAATTCCGATTGCTCCCACATGATTGCCGGTTAACAGTCCCGCTAAAAAGGGAATAATTAAAGCCAGCAGCAGCATTGGTATGCCTGCTTCCATAAATATTTCTGTCAGATTAAAAACACCCTGGGAATTCTCGATGTAGGTCCTGAAGACCATTATCCCCAGCACACCCAGCACAAGCTTACCGTCAAAACCCCGGGGTATCATTTCCAGCTGAAATCTTTCTCGCTTAATTAAGGCAACATACAAAATACCTGCCATGAGAGAAAAGGCAAATTCAATGGGCAAAAATATTGGCGGGAACAGCACAATT
>PWHA01000289.1 GCA_003554685.1 Halanaerobiaceae bacterium | reverse complement strand
CCCCGGAATTATGAGTAGCCAATTCTATCATACCCACGCCCAAGACTACTTCAACCAGACCATAGAGGTTGATCCTTCCTCATTTCTCTTGCCCCTTGTAAAATATCTTACGCCTGGATCAAAAATACTAGATATCGGCTGCGGATCAGGCCGGGACATGCTCTGGCTGACAGAGCGCGGCTTTGACTGCACCGGCCTGGAACGCTCCCCGGAACTGGCCGCCCTGGCCAGGCAGCATTCAACCCAGCCTGTAATTGTGGCCGACTTTGAATCCTTTGACTTCAGCCGGATGAACATGGACGCCGTCCTGCTCATCGGCGCCCTGGTCCACATTCCCCATGAGCGTTTTCCGGAAATACTGTCCCGGATTCTCAAAGCCATTAAACCTGGAGGCCTGGCCCTGATCACCATGAAGCAGGGACAGGGCGGACAGGAAGCAGATGATGGCAGAATGTTTTTCCTTTGGGAAAAGGGGTATCTTTTAAGTATTTTCAAAGATTCAGGCTTGATTTGTGTTGATTATTCTGTTCAAACTTCACAGGTAAGAAAAAGCGATACCTGGATGAGTTTTGTTGGTGCTGTATCTGATTAATTTCTTGATATAATTTTGTTTTGATCAATAATTAATTAGTGGGATAATTAAATTATGCATTCATTGTCTGTCTCCGAATTAAAGACATTTTTGAATGATAAAATGAGGATGTCTCATATTTATCAACCAGCGATTATTAAAACACTTCTTGAATCAGATGGAATTGCTAACAGGCAAAGAATTGCTGAAGATCTGTATGCATATCTGCCTGAAAATTCTGTGAATGAATATTACAGGCTAATTGGGGATACCCCTAAGAAGGTTTTGGTGAACCACGGAATTATCAGAGCTGATCAAGATAATTTCAAAATAAACTTTGATTTTGAAAGAGCAAGCGGTTCAGATGTCCAAGATTTAATCAAACTATGTGAGGATAAAATTACCTCCTTTCTGTCACGGAGAGCCTCCGTGCGATTTATAGTTGGAAAGCAGTACACACGTGAAGATATTTACAATATTTTAAATATTCCTACAAACAAGCGTGGTGGTGATTGGAATAACGGATATCACCAAGAAGGTGAAGATTGGTATATATTCGCTAATGTCGGACTTTCTGCAAGTACAGGCCGCGATCACAATAATTATTGGGATGGCAAGGAGTTAGTCTGGAGAGGCAAGAATAATTCCCATGTAAACCAAGAATCAATAAAGTCATTGCTTAATCCCCCAGGTGATGTTCATGTCTTTACAAGAGAGCAAAGTAGAGCTCCATTTACCTATCAGGGAATTGCAGAACACGTAGATCATGAAGAAACTGTCCCAGTCACAATGCGCTGGAAATTTCATGATCCACGGGTAGTTTATAAAGATCTCTCTGGTGGTGTAACTCAACTTATACATTCAATAAAGCACTCCGGTTTTTTCTTTCAACCCTGGCAAATCGCCAACTTCATCACCGCAATTAAAACAAAGCCATTTTTGATTCTGGCAGGCATATCCGGGACTGGCAAATCCAAGCTTCCCAGCTTGATAGGTCAATTTACCGGGGCAAAAGTACACATGATCCCGGTTCGACCTGACTGGACAGATAGCACGGAGCTTATAGGCTATCAGAATCTTCAAGATGAATTTGTTAATGGCCATTTGCTGAATATATGTGATCAAGCACAGAAAAATCAGAATACATTTCACATATGTATCCTTGATGAAATGAATCTGGCCAGGGTTGAGCAGTACTTTGCCGAAGTTCTGAGCTTGATTGAAGACCGAGTTCGGGAAGGAGATAGTCTTAGGAGTCGCCATCCATTATCGCATTACAGGCCGGATATTTATTTGCCGGGTAACCTGTTGATCGTGGGAACTGTGAATATGGATGAAACTACCCATGGTTTTTCCAGAAAGGTGCTGGACAGGGCTTTTACCTTGGAGATGTCTGATATTGCACTGGATCAATGGAGAAAACATGGCGGACAGGAATCATCGGTGGAATGGTCGTCTGATTTCTGGAATCCACTGGCCTTAAAGCTTTCAGATATTGAAGCTGTTAATTCTGAACAAGAAAGGTTGATAAACGATACTATTAACGTGCTTAAAGAGGTTAATACCTGCCTTAAGCCAGCTCAGCTTCAAGTAGGATACAGGGTTAGAGATGAAGTCTGTCTTTATCTTTTGCATGCCCAGGCCTTAAAAGATCAGTTTGTTGATGAGTCCGGGGACAAAGTTCAACCTTTGGATCTGGCCCTGCACATGAAGATCCTGCCAAGAATTCAAGGCAGCAGCCTGGCCATACATGATACTCTGGTGAGACTACTTCGTTGGTGCCTGAAGCCCCAAAGTCAGGATATTGATGAAGTTGTTGCCAAGTGGAAAAAAGAACAACCTCAGGTTTGGAAGGAATCTCGATTTCCGTATACATCAGGCCGATTGCTGACCATGTATGAAAGATATCAGCAAGAAGGCTTTACTTCATACTGGCTATAAAACCTATGTCTGTTGAGATGTTTTCATTGCAAACCAACAATACCAGGCTCGTTTGGGAGTCTATTAGTCAGGAGTCGATAAATTCAGGCAGCTATCTAGCTTCTGGACGGCTAAGGATTAAGCCTTGCCGGGGTACCCGGGTCCGCACTGTGTTTGATGACAAAGTGTATAAAGTAGATGAAAGTTTCAGCCTGCCGATTAGGCCTCTCTTTGAACAGTGTACCTACAGATTGAGCTTGAAGTCCACAGCAGGGGAAAGGGTTGCTGTCAAGCATATTGATTCCGGGATTCAGGACAGACTTTTCCACATTCCTGATACGCCTGAACACATTGTCGGTGATATCAACTTCAGATCTCATGTAGGATTTTCAGAGTTCGAAGTCTGGGTTGAGAATCGTCAGCTTTACACGTTTGAGGTTGAAGTATTTCCCACAAAGCTCGACTATAAAGAAGATTTTGAGCTGATGATGGCTGAAGTTCAGGAAATTATGGCTGGACTCGCCTTTGAATATTTAAAGTCCACCTATATTGGTGGCAAAATTGAACCAACTGGACAGCAAACAAACCTTGAATGGGTTATTCTGTTTGAACATATCCTTGAAGACTTGAAGCGCTCACTCCGGCAAATTGCCAGAAATCCTATTCGCGGACTTCGCCGTGATGAACATATGCAGAGGCTCGAACAGATAAGCAAGGTTGATGGGGCCTTGCGCAGGGCCATTAGAAAAGGTCAGGGCAAGGGACAAAGCCCAATTAAAATAAGTGGATTAAATCTCAAGGCAAAGTATTTTGCTGCAAAGCCACAGTATTCCTTAGACACCCCGGAACATCGCTGGTTGGACTTTCAGCTTAAAAAGATTCAACAAAAATTATCGAAAATAT
>PWHA01000320.1 GCA_003554685.1 Halanaerobiaceae bacterium | reverse complement strand
TGCGAAAGGCTTTGATTAATTTTTATCCGGAAATAAAAGACATATATCTTATCGATTATAAGGTCCGGGTGCTGAATGGAAAAGATGGAACTGCGGCCCGGGTCCGGGTTTTAATAGAAACAGGCAATGGTCAGGAAAGTTGGGGCACTGTGGGAGTTTCCAGCAATATAATTGAAGCCAGCTGGCAGGCCCTGGTGGACAGCATTCAGTATGGCATCAGGCTGGCGCAAACAGACAGCGGGGTGTAATCATGAAAAAAAACAGTGAGCAGGTGACGAAAAAAATTGACAGTGCTCCCCAACGCTCGCTCTTTAAGGCGCTGGGATTAACTGATGATGAACTGGAAGCTCCTTTGATTGGAATTTGTAATTCCTTCAGTGAGCTAATTCCGGGTCACAGTGATTTAGACAAGGTAGCCCGGGCAGTTAAAGCCGGAGTCCGGCTGGCTGGAGCCACCCCTCTGGAATTTGGCACAATAGGGGTCTGTGATGGGATCGCCATGGGCCATCAGGGGATGCATTTTTCTCTGGCCAGCCGGGAATTGATCGCTGATTCGGTGGAAATAGTAACTCGGGCTCACGCTCTGGATGCCCTGGTATTGATTCCCAACTGCGATAAGGTAGTCCCGGGAATGTTGATGGCAGCTCTACGGTTAAATATCCCGGCTCTGGTCATCAGCGGCGGGCCCATGCTGGCCGGGAAGTACCGGGATGAAAATATTGATTTAAAAACTGTCTTTGAGGGTGTGGCCGGAGTCAAGGCCGGCCGGATTACTGAAACAGAACTGGCTGAAATAGAAGAAGCTGCCTGCCCGGGCTGCGGCAGCTGTGCCGGCATGTTCACCGCCAATTCCATGAACTGTCTAACCGAGGTTCTGGGACTGGGACTTCCCGGTAACGGAACCATACCGGCCGTGGAAGCAGCCAGGATTCGCCTGGCCAAGCAGGCAGGCAGGCAGATTGTCAGCCTCTATCAGAAGGGAATCAAACCTGCTGATATTGTCAGCAGAGAGGCCTTTCTCAATGCCCTGAAAGTTGATATGGCCCTGGGCTGCTCTACCAATACGGCCCTTCATCTGCCGGCCATCGCACGGGAAGCAGGCCTTGAACTGAAAATAGACCTGATAAATGAGATTAAAAACGAAATCCCCCATCTTTGCAGTCTAAGCCCTTCCGGTCGGTATCATATCCAGGATCTGGATAGGGCCGGCGGTATCCCGGCAGTAATGAAGGTACTTCAGCAGCATGATCTCCTTGATGATGAGCTGCTGACAGCAACCGGTCATAAAATTCGGGAAAATCTAGAGGGAGTAGAGGTCAGAGACAGTGAGGTCATCAGGGATTTTGACAGGGCCTATCATCAAACCGGAGGTCTGGCTGTTCTTAAGGGGAATATCGCTCCCGAGGGTTCGGTTGTCAAGCAGGCTGCAGTAGCCGAGGAGATGCTGGTTCATCAGGGACCGGCCCGGGTCTTTGATTCTGAAGAAGCTGCTGTCAGTGCCATTCATTCCGGCCAGATTAAAGCCGGTGATGTGATGGTTATCAGATATGAAGGCCCCCGGGGCGGACCGGGTATGCGCGAGATGCTTTCTCCCACTTCAGCTATCGCTGGAGCAGGTCTGGACAGGGAGGTAGCCCTGATAACCGATGGGCGTTTTTCCGGAGCCAGCCGGGGAGCTTCAATCGGGCATATTTCACCAGAAGCGATGGCTGGCGGACCGCTGGCTGCCGTTCGGGAAAATGATATCATTAAAATTGATATCCCGGGGGAAAACCTATCTGTTGATCTTTCAGAGGCCGAAATTGAAAGGAGGCTGGCAGACTGGGAAAAACCGGAGCCCAAAATCAAGGAAGGTTATTTGAGGAGATATGCCAGCCTGGTAAGTTCAGCTGCCAGTGGAGCTGTGCTGGATTGTTATTAAAGTTTTAAATTATCTTTTACTAAGCTAACAGGAGGACTAAGAATGGATAAAAAAATTACCGTTAAGAAATGTGAAGAGAGAAAGACTCCTCCCCCGGATGAGGAATTAAATTTCGGGCGGACCTTTACGGATCATATGTTTGTCATGGATTATGAGAGCGAAAGGGGCTGGTTCGATCCCAGGATTGTACCCTACAGCTTTCTGGAGATTGACCCGGCAGCGGCTTTCTGTCATTATGGTCAGACCACCTTTGAAGGCCTGAAAGCCTACCGGGCAGAGGACGGCCGGGTGCTGCTCTTTCGGCCTGATATGAATGCTGCCAGGTTTAATAACTCCAATAAGAGAATGTGTATTTCCCGGATTGATCCCGATTTTTTTGTCAGGGCTGTGAAAAAGACCGTTGAGGTGGACAGAAACTGGGTTCCTTCCAGACCCGGTACCTCTCTTTATATCAGGCCCTTTACCATAGCCACCGAGATTTACCTGGGGCTTAAACCTTCCTCCCGCTATAAATTTGTTATTATTCTGTCTCCGGTGGCTGCCTACTATTCCCAGGGAATTAAGCCGACCAGAATTTATGTGGAGACCGACTATGTCAGAGCAATAAAGGGAGGAACAGGAATGGCCAAAACCGGAGGAAATTATGCCGGAAGCTTAAAGGCCCAGTACCGGGCAGCTGAGATGGGTTATGATGAAGTCCTCTGGCTGGATGGAGTTGAGAGGGAATTTGTGGAAGAGGTTGGCGCCATGAATGTTTTCTTTAAAATTGACGGCAAAATTATAACCCCCTCGCTGGAGGGAAGCATTCTGCCAGGAATTACCAGAGACTCGGTGATAAAAATACTCAAAAACTGGGGAATGGAAGTTGAGGAGAGAAGAATAAAAATTCAGGAGGTTGCTGAGGCCTATCAGCAGGGCAGCCTGGATGAAGCCTTTGGTACCGGGACCGCAGCTATTATCTCTCCTATCGGGGAGCTGAAATGGAATGAGATGGAGATGAAAATTAACGGCGGAGAGGCCGGGGAAGTTGCCAGCAAACTCTATGATTATCTGATCGAACTTCAGACCGGCCGGCGGGAGGATCACTACGGCTGGACCGTCGAGGTCTGAAATTTTTTCTTAGAATCCGGAAAAATCATTTGACAAACCTCAGAAATCCTGCTATAATTCACTTTAACAATTTACAAGTTAACAATTTAAAAGACCCAACAACTGTGAAGGGGACCAAGTAAGCTTCTGGAAATATCAAGGAAACCGGTGGCACTGCAAACCGGCTATTTCTCAAGGCTGAATTTCCCCCCTGAGTTGCCAGCTGAAATCTAGTAAGCCCGGCCGTCTTCCGTCGTTACCCGGTGAGAGAGTGACAGCTCTCAAAAGAGATGATTCCTCTGTTAATTAGCAACTATATAATCATAAGGAATCAAGACAGGTGGTACCGCGATTACAGTCGCCCTGCAAGGGGCGGCTTTTGTGTTTTT
>PWHA01000347.1 GCA_003554685.1 Halanaerobiaceae bacterium | reverse complement strand
TGGAAGAGAAAAAATGGACCATGCCCGTCCGCGCATACTCCAATGGCTTTCATTGAGATATAAAACCGGTTTCAGCGAGTGGCTTTCACATATTTACTATGATGAAGATATTACCGCCCTGGTAAACCTTGTTGATTTTTGCCGCGATGAAGAAATAGCTGCAAAGGCAAAAACGGTTCTTAACCTGCTTCTCTACGACCTGGCCTTAAATAATTTTTATGGTACTTTCTCTTCAACTCACGGGAGGAGTTACGGAAAGGAGAAGAAAAATGCCCTGGTTGAATCTACTATCGACACGGCCAAGCTGTTATTCGGGATGGGTATATTTTCCGGCAGTGATAATATGAGTGCTGTGACCCTGGCCTTAAGTCCTGAGTATACTTTGCCTCCGGTAATATATGAAGTTGCCAAAGATCAAAAACGCCCTGAAATGATTAATCGTCAGCGAATGGGCCTTAAAATCGATGAAGCTGAAAAATGGGGGTTAAACTTTAAAGACCTGGACAGCGGAATGGTCTTTCTCAGCATGGAAGCTTACACTCACCCAAAAACAATAGCCCTGACCATGAAAATGTTTGATGCTTTTCGGTGGTGGGAAAACCAGTTCTTTGACATGTTCAAAGCGAAAAAGAAATTGATCGGTTTCCTGCGCACATTTAACCTGCTGTCTCTTTTTGCCCGCCTCTTCGAAAAAGATATTACCAGGAATACCAGGGAAGAGGTTAATCTTTATACTTACCGTACTCCCGATTATATGCTCAGTGCCGCCCAGGATTACCGGGCCGGCTATGGTGGTGATCAGCAGCATATCTGGCAGGCAACCTTGTCGCCCAGTGCAGTTTGTTTCACAACTCACCCGGGAAGCAAGGAAGATAGCTCAGCTGGTTATTGGGTTGGGTCGGGGACCTTGCCGAGGGTAGCCCAGGTTAAAAATGTCCTGATTGCAGTCTATAAAATATCTCGCATGCCCGGCATTTACATGACAAATAAATTATTTTTCACCCATGCCTGGCTTCCCCGGGATTGTTTTGATGAAGTAGTTGAAGAAAAAGACTGGGTTTTCGGCAGAAAGGGAGATGGCTACATTGCCCTGCGCTCGCAAAACAGCTATTACTGGCAAACTGAAGGAGATGATGCCGGCTGTGAAATTATAGCCAGTGGTTTGAAAAATATCTGGATTTGCGAAATGGGACGATCCGAAGTCGATGGAGAGTTTGAAGCTTTTATCGATAAAATTGCCAGCGCTTCTATTGTATTCAATGGACTTAATGTTGCTTATAATTCTCCATCGCAGGGTCTGCTTGAATTTGGCTGGCAGGGGTCACTGAGGCAGGAGGGTAAAGTAGTAGAGCTTGGAGGTTATCCCCGCTACGATAATCCTTATTCAAAAGCAGATTTTCCATTGTCAACTTTAACCATAGAAAATGCCGGTAAAGATGCGACATGGAGATTGTTCCCGAAATGAATTTGTTATTTTTCTTTTGGAAGGAGTTATATAATGAATAAAAAGGTTGTTACTTTCGGAGAAATAATGCTCAGACTTTCTACCCCCGGACATCAACGTATTCAGCAAGCCCAGGCTTTTGATGTAACCTACGCCGGTAGTGAAGCAAATGTTGCTGTATCGCTGGCCCAATTTAATATGAATGCTTTCTATGTCACCAGGGTCCCTGACAGTTTAATTGGTATGGCAGCAATAGGCAATTTGCAGCGTTACGGAGTTGATACCAGCTATGTTGCTAAAGGTGGCAACAGGCTTGGCATCTATTATCTCGAAAGCGGTTCAGCACAACGGCCTTCAAAAGTGATCTATGACAGGGCAAACTCTTCTATAGCAGAAGCAAATCCTTCAGACTTTGACTGGGAAAAAATATTTAATCAAAGCTCATGGTTCCACTTTACAGGTATAACGCCGGCCCTTGGAGACAACGTTGCTTCTATAACTAAAGATGCAGTTAGGGCTGCAAAAAAAGCAGGTTTAGCTACCAGTGTGGATCTTAATTATCGTAAAAATCTTTGGTCCACGGACAAAGCGAATAAAGTTATGTCTGGATTGATTGAAAATGTGGATTTATGTATTGCTAATGAGGAAGACGCAGCTAAGGTTTTTGGGATCGAGGCTGAAGCGGCAAAAGTTTCGGAAGGCAAAATTGATGGTTCATCCTACAAAGAAGTGGCGAAAGAATTAAAGAAAGAGTTCGGTTTTAAATATGTTGCCATAACCCTGCGGGAAAGTTTTTCAGCTTCACATAATGGTTGGTCCGGCCTTTTATATGATGGCACTGATTTTTATATTTCAAAGAGATACGATATTACCCCCATAGTAGATCGTGTAGGTGGAGGAGATTCTTTTGGTGCGGGTCTGATCTATAGTTTGCTAAGCGGGAAAAAACACCAGGATGCAATAGAATTTGCGGTTGCTTCATCCTGTCTGAAGCATACTATTCCAGGAGATTATAACCTTATTACATCAGCTGAAGTTGAGCTTTTGATGAAAGGCGATGCATCAGGCAGAGTTCAGCGGTAAAGTATCTATCAGTTATTCTGATTGTGAAATTCTTTAACTATTGTTCTGAATTGACGAGCCTTTTCGGTTATTCTGCTAAAAAAACCTTTATCGCTACCGGCAGTTAATTCAGATCCTATCCCTACGGCAAGACAGCCATTTTCTAACCACTCTGCTGCATTGTCCAGATTTACACCACCCGTTGGGATAAATTGTGCTTGCGGTAGGGGCCCTCTAAAAGCTTTCACGGATGGTGGTCCTAAAATACTGCCCGGGAAAAGCTTGATTATATCTGCACCGGCTTCAAGTGCAGCAACCATTTCAGTTACTGTCATACATCCGGGCATATTTAATATCTGGTAGCGATTGCATGTTTTTATAACATCCAGGCTCAGAGAAGGGCTTACTATGAATTTTGCCCCGGCCAGCATGGCCAGTCTGGCTGATTCCGGATCCAGAACAGTCCCGGCTCCCAGGAGAATTTCCTCTTCATTAAAAATTTTTGATAATGTTTTGATAGTATCTATTGCACCAGGAACAGTCAATGTAATCTCTATAACATCTATTCCACCTTCTTTTACTGCTTCAGTAATTTTCAGTGCATCTTCCGATGATCTGGCTCTAATAACAGCAATAATTCCAGTTTCGCGGATACGATTATACACAGCTATTTTCTCCTGCAATATTTCCCCTCCTCTTAGGCAATTTCTCTAAATAATTCTACCATGCAGGCACTCCATAAGTAACCGGAAATTGAATATGTAGTTCAAATAAAATTCAAAATAACTTATTGCTGAAGCGTGCTGCTATTTAACCGTTTTACTCTGCTTCATCCAGAAGGTTTTCAACTCATGTTTTCTGCTGCCCATACCTAAAAATTCGCCGTGGTCTAAAATGTAACCGG
>PWHA01000149.1 GCA_003554685.1 Halanaerobiaceae bacterium | reverse complement strand
TATTATGGTTTATAACAAGCAGCTTTTAGCAGAAGCCGGTCTGGATCCCGATAATCCCCCGGTGACCTGGGAGGAATTTTTGGATGCTTCAGCCAGACTGCAGGATGAAAACATCGATTCTTTAGCAGTGGGCTTGGCCGATCCTGGCTGGGGAATTGCAGTGCTTGCCTGTCATTTCTGGCCGCAGACATTAGAATCAATAGATGCAGTCGGGCAGGCTATAACAGGAGAAAAGAGCTTTACTGATGAAGAATTTCTCGATATGTGGTACCGACTGGAAGAGTTAAATGAAGCCGGTTATCTCATTGAGGGAGTAATGTCCATCTCGCTGGAAGAGTCCTATGCTGAAGTGGTTCGCGGCAACGCCGCCTTCTCTCTGATTAATACCCAGCTGGCTTTAGAGTGGTATGAAGAATATGGTGATGAGGAAATCGGCTTTATGAGCTTTCCTGCAGTAACAGAGGAACCGGTGGACTGGATCCCGGTAGCTCCCATCTCTCTCTTTATCACCGAATGGTCAGAGCACAAAGAGACTGCTGCTAAGTTTTTAGAATATCTCCACAGCGATGAATATATGGAAGGCCTGCTGGACATTAACGTTTATCAGCCGAATAAGAGATTTCCCCTGGAACAGATTGAAGATGAAGAGAAACGCTTTGTTTTCGAGCAGGTTAAGGGTGGATTTGAAGAGAATGCCTGGTTTGTCGATACAATGATTCCCTATGCAATCATTGGAGACGGCTTGATTCCGGCCGGTCAGCAGCTGATTATGGGCCTGATTGGTCCCGAAGAAGCAGGACAGATGGTGGAAGATGTGGCAGAAAGATGGAGAAGCATGCATCCCGAATCTGCTGAAAATTTCTCAATCTGGTTTGAGTAGGATAAACCGCTAACTGACAGACAGGCCAGAGGGAACATTCCTTTAAGCAATGATGATGGGCCCGCCCGGGCCCATCATCAAATATTAATTCAAGGGTGATGCTATGAAAAGCAAGAAATATACCCCCTATCTCTATCTGCTGCCGGCAGCTGCCCTGATAATTATTGTTTTTATCATCCCCATGCTGCGGGTTGTCAGAGACAGCTTTTATCGAATTCAACCGGGGATTTTTTCCTTTAATGGTTTACAGAATTATATTTATCTGCTTTTTGATGCCCCGACAACAGAGATTGCTATTATAAATAATCTTAAATTATTATTAGCTGTTCCCGTTCTGCTAATTCTCTCCCTGTTCCTCTCCTTTCTTTTCTTTTCCGGTATAAAGGGAGGAAAGGTCTACCAGACAGTGCTCTTTTTCCCCAAGGTTATTTCAATTGTAGTTGCCGGGATTGTTTTTAGCTATCTCTTAAGAGATACCGGGGCAATTAACCATTTTTTAGAATCGATTAACTTATCTTTTCTGGCTCAGGGCTGGCTGAGCAATCCCAGGATAGCGATTTACTCAATTGGAGCAGTTTTTGTCTGGAAGGAATTAGGTTTTGGCATAGTGCTGTTTTTAGCCCGACTAACCTCGATTGATGAAAATGTGCTGGATGCTGCCAAGGTTGACGGAGCCTCCTGGCTTCAGACCCTGGTTTATGTCATAATTCCTCAGCTTAAGGGTTTGATCAATTTCTTTGTCATCTATCATATAATGATAATTTTTGCCTGGGTCTTCACCTATGTTTTTGTGATGACCGGGGGAGGGCCTGCTGGCATGACAACAGTGATTGAAATGGAAATATATAAATACGCCTTTCAAAGAAATTTAAGAGGAGTAGCTTCCGCTTTTTCTGTTTTACTGCTTTTCGGCACTATCATATTCATATTTTTACAGGCCAGATTCCGCAAGAGGATGGAGGGCTAACAATCGATGAAATACTTCAAGAAGGCCTTGATGCATATTACTCTCTTATTTCTTTCACTGGTTGCAATTTATCCTTTTTATTATATGATTGTCAATGCCTTTAAAACTAACCGGGAATTTTATGATAACCCCTTTGGTATCCCGGCCAGTCCAACTATAGAAAATATAGCTGAACTTATTATTAGAAGAAATTTCCTGGTTTATTTTTCCAACACGATAATACTGACACTTTTATCTACAACTGTAGTGATTTTAATCTCCATCTTTGCTTCCTATGCCTTTGCCAGATTTGAATTTGCCGGCAAGGATGCGATTTTCAATATTATTATTGCCTTTACCGCCGTTCCCATTATTATTGTTGCCATTCCGATATATTCGATATTTGTTAACCTGGGTTTGATCAATAAACTTACCAGTGTCAGCTTTGTCTATGCCGGATTTATGCTGCCCCTCACAATTTTTGTGCTGACCAGCTTCTTCAAAACTCCTCCTCAGGAGCTCTTTGATGCGGCTAAAATTGATGGCTGTCGTGATATTACAATTTTATTTAGAATACTGGTACCCATCTCAAAGCCGGCCATTCTCACCCTTTTTATTGTTAATGGATTGTGGGTCTGGAATGAGCTGCTGCTGGCCCTGGTTTTACTGCAGGCAGAGCCCAAAAGAACAATAGTTGTAGCTCTAAGTGCTCTCCAGGGAAGATTTGTGCTGAATCAGCCCCTGATCATGGCTGGTTCCTTATTTGTGGGGATTCCCATGATAATTGTATTTATTTTAGGCCAGAAATATTTTATCAAAGGCCTTACCAGCGGTATTGTCAAGTAAGACAGCCAGCAGCTGTTTAGGCAGTAAGCAGCAGCCTAATCATTTATTATATAATCCAAAAATAAGATAGGCATGAAATTAAATTTTGGAGGCAAAAATATGACCGGGCATTTATCCCTCAAGAAAATTAATCCTTTAGAATTTAAAGCCGACTGGCCTGAGAAAGCCAGTCTCTGGGCAGAGTGGTGGGAGAGCAAAAACACTTGTGCTGAGCCTCTTCTGGGAGTAACCGCTCCTAAAAATGACCGCAAGATCAGAATTAACTTAGATGAGTGGCAGGATATTGAATCCCGGATCAGGGATCCTGAGTTTCATCTGGCGGTTGTTAAACAGAGAGTTAAAAACACTTTCTATGGAGGAGCTGCCTTCCCTCTGGCCTGTCCTCATTATATGCCGGCTCACATGACAGCTTTTTTGGGCGGCAGACCGGTGAACTTCAAGCAGGCTACCGGTCTTGAGGAGCATGAGGTGCCAGGCTATCAGCCGGTAATCAATTCTCCCGAAGATTATAAAAAGATTAAACTGGAGAAAGATAATAAATGGTGGCAGGCCATGAAATCAATCATAGGAGAACTATCCCGGGAGGGTCAGGGGAGATGGCTGACAGCTATTCCTGATCTTGGCGGCGCCTTTACCCAGCTGGCAATGTTAAGGGGTTATGAAAATTTGCTGCTTGATACTGTTGAAAACCGCAGGGAGGTAACCGCTGCCCTGGAGAAGCTGCAGAAAATCTGGCTGGAGTGCTACCAGGAGTTA
>PWHA01000295.1 GCA_003554685.1 Halanaerobiaceae bacterium | reverse complement strand
TCCTTTATCCAGTTTAAATTTCCAATTTAATCCCTTTTTCAGTCCACTGCCAGTGTTTTTTCTGCAAAACTTCTTGATTAATTTTAATGATATCAGGTTTTCTTTCCCCTAAAATTTCAATCTGATGACTCTTAGCCTGAGAATCAATCTCTATTCCCAGTTTGTTATTTTCCTGCCAGCAGGCCTTAAAACTGTCTCCTGTCTCAGCAATCTGAAAGCAAGCTTCTTTACCCGGGAAAATATATAGGTGATATTTTTGAAGTTCTTTCTCACCCACGTACTGCATCTCAGGACCAAGTGGCAGAATGCTGCCCTCAGGAATAAAGAGAGGTATAATATCCAGAGCGGCCCGGTAGTTAATTACCTGGCCCCCGGAGTATTCTCTTCCAGTCCAGAAATCCACCCAGCTGCCCCGGGGAAGATAAATCTCCCTTTCATTATCTGGAGTATAAACGGGGGCTACCAGTATTTCTTCTCCCAGCAAGTATTCAGTTTCAAAATAATAACAGAGAGGATCATTGCTGTCATAGAAGGGCAGCGCCCTCATCAAGGGCATACCGGTCCGAGTGCTCTCTTCAGCATAGGTCATAAGATAGGGGATTAACTTATACCGCAGTGAGGCATATTTGCGATAATTACTGACAGCTTCTTCTCCAAATTCCCAGGGTTCACGACAGGTCGTACCATGAAACCTGGCATGAGAACTCAGGAGGCCAAACTGCAGCCAGCGAATGTATAAATTTTTACCCGGCTTATCTCCGTAAAATCCACCAATATCATGACTGGTAAAGGGAATACCTGACAGACCGGCAGAAAGAGCTCCTCTAAGAGCACCTCTAAGACCGGAATAACTGGCCTGTGAATCTCCCCCCCACTGGATAGGATAATTCTGAGAACCGGCCCAGCCTGACCTGGCCCAGACAATACCACTTTCGGTTTCCTGTTGAATAGCTTCATAGACAGCTTTGTTGTAAAGTATTGGATAATAATTATGCAAATGTCTTCCCGTCAAGCCAGAGTATGAATGGCTGTCTTCGGGAACTCCTTCACCAAAATCAGTCTTATAACAGCAAACTCCCATCTGCAAATTTTCTCTGTGAAGATCTTGAAACCATTTATAGGCATCAGGGTTGGTTAAATCGACTATTCCACTTCTAGGAGGATTATGAAGTCCGCAAAAATCTTCAGGTACCCAGTTAATCTTATATACCTCTCCCTTATTATCAGTTAGAAGATATCCCAGTTTTTCAGCTTCTTTAAATAGCTCTGAAGTTTCCGATATATAAGGATTTTCCCATAAACAAATCTTAAAATTATCCTCGCCTAAATCCTGGATTAGTTTCCCTGGATCCGGATATCTCTCACGATCCCAGACAAAATCTGTCTGCTTGCCATGCCTCAGCCAGGCTCGACCATCAAGATTTATAACATCACAGGGTAGTTCCCGGCAACGGAGATTTTCTGCTACTGATTTAACCTGTTCCTGCGTCTCATAATAACACCTTGACATCCAGATTCCAAAACTCCACTTCGGCGGCGAGGGAGAAAAACCTGTAAGCTGACAGTACTTATATAAAATCTCCTGATAATCAGGTCCGAAAATAAAATAATAATCTAAATTTTTATCATCCACCTTCAAAGAATAACTATCTGTTGAGCCCTGCCCCGAACCAATTTTGTGGTTAATCCTTGCTGTTGTGTCAAAAAATAGGCCATAGCCCCGGGAACTCATAAAAAATGGAATGTTGGTATAAGCCCGGTCTGACTGGACACCGTAGGCATCATAATTCCAGGATTCAACGTTTTGTCCCCGCTTGTTTAGCTGAGTAAATTTTTCTCCCAGTCCCAGAATTTTTTCGTCAGGATGAAGTGCAAAGGAATCTCTGATTGATTTAATACCAGATCCCTCGCTATTGCTAGTGCAAAACATCGGCACCCTGGGTAACAAGCCGACATTTAAATCATTTCTGGCCTGACTCCATATCTCCCTTCCTCTGTCATTAAAAATAGAAATTCTAAAGGGCTCCTTTTGTATTTTCATCTTTAACTTTTCAAACTTTATTATTATTTCACTGTCCTCTGGCGCTTCAGTAATCATAATGTTTTCAGCTGTCTCTGGATGTTTTTCCACCAGACTGATCTCGGCAGTCTTATTCCCGGGAAAATAATTGAATCTAATTATATTATTCTGATAGCAGTTTATCTCAAAATCGCAGCAATCCCCCCTATCGGTTTCTAGTTTCAGCTTTAATATTTTATCCTGCAATTTATAGGAACCAACTCTACAGAAAATATTCTCCTCCACAATATCCTGCCCCTTTTGCATATTAGTTTTTTGTATCTATATTTGGTAAATAAATTAATTTATTTTAATCATAAATGTATATCTCTATTAAAGAATTGAACTTCAGCTCCCAGCTAAAATAGTTTTAACAGACCTCTGTTCAAATACCAGACGGTCAGTTCATCTCTCTAATTCCAATTTATCAGTCTATTCCTCCGGCAGTTAAACCATCGATTAAATATTTTTGCAATATCATAGCAAAAACAAAAACAGGAATTATAACCAGAGTTCCGGCAGCAGTCATAGCTCCCCATTCCGGCCCAAACTGCCCGATAAATCCACTAACTGCCACCGGTGCAGTCTGAATTCTGGAACTACCCAATATCAGTGCATAAATAAAGTCATTCCAGGAAAAAAGAAAGCTGAAAATAGCGGCCACCACCAGACCGGGAGCAACCATTGGCAGAAAAATTTTATAAAAAGACTGCAGGCGGGTGCAACCATCAACCAGAGCAGCATCTTCAAAAGCCTGAGGAATCTTTTCAAAAAAGGGCAATGTCAGCCAGATAACAAAGGGTAAAATAAAACTGGTATGAGCAATTATTAGGCCTGAGTAGGTGTCCAACAAACCAATAGCTGACATCAGCATAAAAAATGGAACACAGAGAGTGATCGGAGGAATCATTCTAGTAGCTAAAACAGCCATTGAGAGAGACTTATTGCCTTTAAACTTATAGCGGGCAAATCCATAAGAGGCTAATGCCCCTACGCTAACTGAAAAAATCGTAGTAAAAATTGCTACAATAATACTAACTCTAATTCTTTGCAAAAAGGGTCGACGAAATAAAACATATCTGTAATTATCCAGGGTGGGTGTAAAGCTCTCAAAAGGAGACATAGAAGCCCAGATGTCCAGATTGCTCTGAAAGCTGGTAGAAATAATTATATATATCGGGAAAAGCTGAAGCAAAAGCAGCAGAAAAACCAGCAGGTAAAAAATAATCCGGCCTACTGATCTTTCAAAAAATCCCCTTTCCAAATTAATTACCTCCCTTCTTTAAGTTGCTTGTATTAGGCATATACCTTTTTAATTAATATTACAGAGATAGCCATAGCCAGCAAAACCATTACATAGGAAGAAGCCGC